>DAITLT010000197.1:0-6536 GCA_036835505.1 Pseudomonas sp. | reverse complement strand
GCTGGAAAGCACGGGAGCCGACCTGCACGGCATGCACGCCGTGATTGTCGGCGCCTCCAACATTGTGGGTCGACCGATGGCCCTTGAGCTGCTGCTGGCCGGCTGCACCGTAACCGTCACCCATCGCTTCACCAAGGACCTGCCCGGCCACCTGGCCAGTGCCGATCTGGTGGTTGTGGCTGCCGGCAAGCCCGGTCTGGTCAAAGGCGAATGGATCAAGCAAGGCGCCATCGTTATCGACGTCGGCATCAATCGCCAGGCTGACGGCAAGCTGATTGGCGACGTGGTATTCGACACCGCCCTGCCTCGCGCCGGCTGGATCACCCCGGTGCCCGGCGGCGTCGGCCCGATGACCCGCGCCTGCCTGCTGGAAAACACCTTGTACGCCGCAGAAAGCCTGCACAGCCAGGCACAATAAGCCGCCACTGCACAGCACCGAAAAGCCGCCGGCGCGGGCCCACCAACCCGGCTAGCGGCGCCGCCGCTTAACACTGCCACCGAGCAATAAGCGCAGCGCAGGCACAGCCTCAGCGCTCCTGCGCCAAGGCACGGTAAGCGCGCAGGGTTTCGAACGGCGCATCCACCACAAAGCTGTTGGCCAGCCAGGATGGCACGCTGCCGCCGGGCTCGGTATGCGCCTGATACAGCACCTCGACCAGACCGTCCGCCCTGGGTCGCAACGTCCAGTAACCATCGACCCGGCTAACTCGCACCCAGCCATCGACTACCGGCAAATACTCCGGCAATGCCTGAATGCGCCGGGTCAGGGTGCCATCGGCAGCCAGCGATGTCGTGATCTGCAACACCGAATCACGCGGCGCAACCGGCCATGGCGGACTAAAGCGACTGTACACCCAGCTTTGCGCGCCAACGGACTTGAGCATCTTTTGCGCCTGACACTGAAAAATCCAGCGACAAGAGGCCACCACATCTTCCTGCAAACGGCGCAACCGCTCGATGGGCGCCTTGATCGTGGTAACCCCACGATAGGCCTTGTAGGAAGAGCCAGGCACCGTCGCCAGATAGACCTGAATACCCGCCTCATCCTTGACCAGCTGCCAGTCCTCGGCGCCGGCAAACAGCGCCGTACAACTCAAGACACAGGCGACCAGCGCCTGCCTGAATCGGTTCATGCTGCACTCCACGCCGGTCATTGTGCGCCGCCATCGGCAACCTTGCCCTGAGTCTCGGCAGCTGCCGTGGCCTGCTCCAACCAGGTCAACAACTGCCAGGCCTCGCCATCGCTGCGACCACAGACCTGCTCATCGGCGCTGAAGGCACTGCACACCAGCGGTCGCTCGGGCCGGCCGAACAGCAGGCATAAATTCGCCGCACTCAACTGCACGCAACGCTGCCCCGCCGGCTTGCCATTGGGCATACCAGGAATCGCCGAACTGATTGACGGCGCAATACAACAGGCCCCGCACCCCACACGACACTGCATAACCCATCCTGCCAGCACAAAGCGGCTAGTTTAACGCAGCACTGCACCGGCTTGTCGCCGTGCCTTGCCGGGATTAGGCTGCGCGCCTCAATCAAGTGGAGTCATGCACATGCCGGTCTGGCTGCAAACCGCCGCCTTGCTGTCCCTGTCCAACGTGTTCATGACCTTTGCCTGGTATGGTCACCTGAAGACGCTCAACAGCAAGCCCTGGCTTATCGCCGCCCTGATCAGTTGGGGGATCGCCCTATTCGAGTACCTGATCATGGTGCCCGCCAACCGGATCGGCTACAGCGAACTGAATGTCGGCCAATTGAAAATCATGCAGGAGGTCATCACCCTCGCGATTTTCGTGCCGTTCAGCGTGCTGTTTATGCAGCAACCCCTGAAACTGGATTACCTCTGGGCCGGGTTATGCCTGCTGGGCGCGGTGTATTTCATTTTCCGCGCCTAGCCAAGCGCGCCAGCAGGCTCGACGTGTCCCAGCGCCCGCCGCCCATGGCCTGTACATCGGCATAAAACTGATCGACCAGCGCCGTCACCGGCAACTGCGCCCCGTTACGCCGCGCCTCCTCCAGCAGGATCGCCAGGTCCTTGCGCATCCAGTCCACGGCAAAGCCGTGCTCAAACTCGCCGGCCAGCATGCTGGCGTGGCGATGTTCCAACTGCCAGGACTGCGCGGCGCCCTTGCTGATTACCGCCATCGCGGCTTCGCCATCCAGGCCCGCGCACTGGGCAAAGTGCAGCGCCTCGGCCAGGCCCTGGAGCAAGCCACCGATGCAAATCTGATTGACCATCTTGGTCAGTTGACCGCTGCCGGCCTGGCCCATCAAACGCACCCTCGCGGCGTAGGCCTCGAGCACCGGCAAGGCGCGCTGATAGATCGCCGCCTCGCCACCGACCATCACCGTCAACTGGCCGTTCTCGGCGCCCGCCTGGCCGCCCGACACTGGCGCATCGAGCCAACCCAGTTCGCGCTCCGCCGCCAGCACCGCCAACTCCCGAGCAACGGTGGCCGACGCCGTGGTGTGATCGAGCAACACCGCGCCCGCCGCCATCCCGGCAAAAGCCCCCTCGGCGCCCAGCACCACACTGCGCAAATCATCATCATTGCCGACACAGGTCAGCACAAACTCGGCGCCGGCGGCCGCCTCGCGCGGGCTGGTGGCAGAGGTTCCGGCAAAGCGCCCAACCCAGCGCTGCGCCTTGTCGGGACTGCGATTGTAGACACACACCTGATGCCCCTTGGCGGCCAGATGCCCAGCCATCGGATAGCCCATCACACCCAGCCCGATAAAACCGATCTTGGCCATTTGCCCCACCCCTACGAATAATTTTCCTGAGCCTAGGGTCTGTTCCCGCTCCATCGCAAGCCCCTGCAGCGTTTGCCGACCCAGACAGGCCCGGCCATACTGGGGCGGCACCACGGAGGGCATATGCACTACTGGTTAGTGATCGACCTGGAGGCCACCACCGAGGAAGGTGGCTGGCCGCTGGAGCAGATGGAAATCATTGAAATTGGCGCCAGCCTGGTCAACCGCCGCGGCCATGAGGTGGATCACTTTCAACGTTTCGTGCGCCCCCGGCGGCGCCCTCTCTTAACCAGCTTCTGCCGCCAACTGACCCATATCAGCCAGCAGCAGATCGACAGTGCCGCCCCGCTGCCCGTGGTCTGGGCGCAATTTGAACGCTGGCTGGGTCATCACCAGCCCCAACTGGTGGGCTGGGGCAGTTGGGGCGACTACGACCGCAAGCAGCTTGAACAGGAATGGCAGCAGCACAACCTCAGCAGCCTGATCGGCCAACTCCCCCACCTTAATCTCAAACAAGCCTTTGCCGACGCCCGCCAGTTGCAACGCCCGCCTGGCCTGAACAGCGCCCTGCAATTGGCCGGCCTGCAGTTCAACGGCCAGCAGCACCGCGCCCTGGAAGATGCGCGCAATAGCGCCCGCCTGCTGCCCCTGCTGCTGCCGGCATAAAGGCCTGCAAAGCGGATGACGCCTCAAGGCGGCTTGGGCATACTGGCCGGCCTTTTTAACCCCCTCGAGGAATCCCCATGTTCAAGGTCAACGAATACTTCGATGGCAGCGTCAAATCCATTGCCTTCGGCATGCCTGAAGGCCCGGCCACCATCGGCGTGATGGCTGCCGGCGAATACGAATTCGGCACCAGCCAACTGGAAGTCATGCACGTGATTGCCGGCGCCCTGAGCGTCAAGCTGCCGGGTAGCGAGCGCTGGGAAGACTTCACCGGCGGCAGTCAGTTCACCGTGCCGGCCAACAGCAAATTCCAGCTGAAAGTGACCCAGGACAGCGCCTACCTCTGCGAATATCGCTGAGTCAGACGCAGCAACCCTGCGCTGCATCGCTAACCGCCGCACTCCGCGCGGTTAGCGACCCGCAGGCTCAGTCCGCGCCCGTCAATCCCGCCTGCAAAAAACGCGGAGCGATATAGCGCTGGTAATGCGCCTCGGAAAGAAGAAAGAACTCACGATCAATCGCATCGCGCAGGGCCGGCAGCGTCCAGTCGCGAAACTCCGGCAGCAACGCCATGCCGTAGGCATCCAGTTGATTGATCAGCCGCGCGCCACGGGCAATCAACTGATACGCCCAGCAATACGGCGACTGCTCGGGCGCAAAGCGGATGCTGCGCTGCTCCAGTTGCTGACGCAGCCGTGGGGGATCGAACACCTCCAGCTTGGCGGCCATCACCTGCACCAGCAAAATCTCCAGGCGGCGCAGCACGGCACGCTTTTGCTCGTCGTCATACAGATTCCAGCTCACCACCTCGTGATGGAAACGCTTGCAGCCACGACAGACCAGATCCCCGTAAACCGTGGAGCACAGGCCAACGCAAGGCGTCTTGATGGTGGAAGAAGACATGACAGGCAATTACACAGGCAGCAAAACAGGCGCGCATCTTAGACCTTTGTCCAGACCCGGTCACCACGCCGCCAGGGCTTTGCGGCTTAACTTTAGCGTCCTGTTGCAGTAGAATCGGCCGGCCTTTTAGGCGCCAATGTCCGTTGGAAGCTGTTTTCAAAGCGTCACGAGCACAGTTGGGAAGGCGCTTCCCTTGACCCGGCAGGAAATCGTTGCGACAGACACGCTGACCCGCTCAGCGATCGCCGCCGCCCTCATCAGGCCTCCTGCCGGCGTAAAACTTTGAAAACAGCTTCTATTCGAAGACACTGAAACCCTGGTCCAACGGCTCAAAAAGCCGCGCGACGCCTGGTTCAGTGATTTATGGATGCGCGTTCCGGACCCACCGGGACCACTGATGAGGGTAAAAACTGTGCTTGTAGCCTATCGCAAACATGTTGAAGAGCGTGCCGCTCAGGGCATCGTGCCCCAGCCGCTGAACGCCGAACAAACCGCAGGCCTGATCGAGCTGCTGAAAAACCCACCTGCTGGCGAAGAAGCCTTCCTGGTTGACCTGATCACCAACCGCGTTCCTGCGGGCGTTGATGAGGCCGCTTACGTCAAGGCCGGTTTCCTCTCGGCCATCGCCAAGGGCGAAGCCAGCTCCCCGCTGATCAGCAAGACGCGCGCCGTCGAACTGCTGGGCACCATGCAGGGCGGCTACAACATCACCACCATGGTTGAGCTGCTGGACAACGCCGAACTGTCGGCCGTTGCCGCCGAGCAACTCAAGCACACCCTGCTGATGTTTGACGCCTTCCACGACGTTGCCGAAAAAGCCAAAGCTGGCAATGCCAACGCCAAAGCTGTGCTGGCTTCCTGGGCCGAAGGCGAGTGGTTCAAGAACCGCGCTGCCGTACCGGAAAAAGTCACCCTGACCGTGTTCAAGGTCACTGGCGAAACCAACACCGACGACCTGTCGCCGGCCCCTGACGCCTGGTCGCGCCCGGACATCCCGCTGCACGCCCTGGCCATGCTGAAAATGGCCCGCGACGGCATCAACCCAGACGCACCAGGCAGCGTTGGCCCGATTAAGCAGATGGAAGCCCTGAAAGCCAAAGGCTTCCCGGTGGCCTACGTCGGCGACGTAGTGGGTACTGGTTCTTCGCGTAAATCCGCCACCAACTCGGTACTGTGGTTCTTCGGCGACGACATCCCCAACGTGCCTAACAAGCGCGCTGGTGGTTTCTGCTTCGGCAGCAAAATCGCCCCGATCTTCTACAACACCATGGAAGACGCCGGTGCCCTGCCGATCGAATTCGACTGCAGCAACCTGGCCATGGGCGACGTCATCGACGTCTACCCGATCAAAGGCGAAGTGCGCCGTCATGGCAGCGACGAACTGGTTACCAGCTTCCAGCTGAAGACCGACGTACTGCTCGACGAAGTGCGCGCTGGCGGCCGTATTCCGCTGATCGTCGGCCGTGGCCTGACCGAGAAGGCCCGTGCGGAACTGGGCATGGCGCCGTCCACCCTGTTCAAGAAGCCGGAAGCGCCGGTCGACAGCGGCAAGGGCTTCACCCTGGCGCAGAAAATGGTGGGCCGCGCTTGCGGTCTGGCAGAAGGCCAGGGCGTACGTCCGGGCACCTACTGCGAACCGAAGATGACCACCGTGGGTTCGCAAGACACCACTGGCCCGATGACCCGTGACGAGCTGAAAGACCTGGCTTGCCTGGGCTTCTCTGCTGACCTGGTGATGCAGTCGTTCTGCCACACCGCGGCCTATCCAAAGCCGATCGACGTCACCACTCACCACACCCTGCCAGACTTCATCATGACCCGTGGCGGCGTGTCCCTGCGTCCAGGCGACGGCATCATCCACAGCTGGCTGAACCGCATGCTGCTGCCGGATACCGTCGGCACCGGTGGCGACTCGCACACCCGCTTCCCGATGGGCATCTCCTTCCCGGCCGGTTCCGGCCTGGTCGCCTTCGCCGCCGCCACCGGCGTGATGCCGCTGGACATGCCGGAGTCGGTGCTGGTGCGCTTCAAGGGCAAGCTGCAGCCTGGCATCACCCTGCGTGACCTGGTCCACGCGATCCCTTACTACGCGATCCAGGCAGGTCTCTTGACCGTTGAGAAGAAGGGCAAGATCAACGCCTTCTCCGGTCGCATCCTGGAGATCGAAGGTCTGGACGAGCTGACCGTTGAACAGGCTTTCGAGCTGTCCGACG
>DAITLT010000196.1:0-6541 GCA_036835505.1 Pseudomonas sp. | reverse complement strand
AGAAGGCCGCGGGTAAGGTGATCTTTCCGCCGGGGCCGCTGATCTTCAATGCCCTGAACTCCACGCCGCTGGCGCAGATGAAGGTGGTGATCATCGGTCAGGACCCCTATCACGGGCCGGGGCAGGCCCATGGCCTGTGTTTCTCGGTGCAGCCCGGCGTGCCGACGCCACCGTCGTTGTTGAATATCTACAAAGAGCTCAAGCGCGACCTGAATATCGATATTCCCGCTCACGGCTGCCTGCAATCCTGGGCCGATCAGGGCGTGCTGCTGCTCAACACCTCGCTGACCGTGGAACAGGCGAACGCCGGCTCCCATGCCAAGGCCGGCTGGCAGCATTTCACCGATCGGATTATTCAGGTGGCCAGCGAACGCGGCGAACACCTGGTGTTTATCCTCTGGGGCGCCCATGCGCAGACCAAGGAGAAACTCATTGACGCCAGCAAACACCTGATCCTGAAGTCGGTGCATCCGTCGCCGCTGTCGGCCCATCGCGGCTTTATCGGCAATGGGCACTTCAGCCGCACCAACAAGTTTCTTGTGCAGCACGGCCAGACGCCGATCGATTGGCGCCTGCCCGCAAGCTGATCACGCTAGGCGCCCTACTTTCCCACTCCCCACTCCCCACTCCCCACTTACCACTTATCCCACTTACTGCAGCATGCTCATGGCTGCTTCCATGGCGGCATTGAGGTCTTCGTCCTCGTGGATGTCCTGGCTTGGGTCCAGGCCCAGCTTGGCGAACGCCGGAATCTGGCTCCAGTCCAGCTTGGTGTAAGGATGCTCGGTGCCGATATAGCTCTGCAGGGTGGCGACCTGGACGATGTCGACGTAATCGACCTTGGCCGAGTCGCGGCTGAAGTCCAGGTACTGGCTGGGTACCATGGCGATTTGCTCGGGGAATTCCCAGGTGCGCAGGATCTTGTCGCCGATGATCGGGTGGATCTGCTCAATCACATGGTTGAGGCTGATCGAGTCGGACAGCAGTTCGTTGTGGTCTTCGGCGTAGGTCAGGATCGGCAGGGCGCCAATCATGTGGACCAGGCCGGCAAGGGTCGCCTGATCGGGCAGAAGGCGGGTGAACTGCTTGCACAATACATGGCAGATACCGGCGATTTCGGTGCTCTTGTTCCACACTTCGCGCATCTTGCGATCGACCACGTCCGAGGTGGCCTGGAACATCTGCTCCATGGCCAGGCCCGTGGCCAGGTTGCAGGTGTAGTTGATGCCCAGGCGGTTGATGGCCATCGACAGATCGGTGATTTCCTTGTTGGTGCGCAGCAGCGGGCTGTTCACCACCTTGATGATGCGTGCGGTCAGGGCCGCGTCGTTACCGATCACCTTGCTCAGTTGTGGGGTGCCGATATTCGGGTCTTCGGCGGCTTCGCGCACTTTCAGGGCCACTTCCGGCAGGGTCGGCAGGACCAGGTCGTCGTTGTCGATGGCCTGGATCAGTTCCTGTTGGACTTTATCGGCAAGCTTGCTCATCTCGGTTCTCTTGTTCTGGCGATTGCCCGCACAGATTACTGTGCAGGCTAAAGGGCTCTAGGAGCCTGTCGGACTTAACGCTGTTCTACTGCGGAAAAGCCGGACTTGGTCATTTTCTGTGCTCTTTTTCGTTGAATAGAATGACTATTCGCCTCAAAAGAGCACAGAAACTGCCTCAAACCGGTCTTCCCCTCGCTACGAACGGTCAAGTCCGACAGGCTCCTAGCGTTGAATTTCGCGGTCAGCGTCCAGAGTATAGGGTAGGTCGAGGCGTTGCAGGGCGGGGCCCTCGAGGCTGCCCAGGTGCAGGTGGCCATCCACCAGGGCGTCCTCCTGAACCACGGCGAGCAGCTCAACTCCGCTGCTGCTGCGTGCGGCCAGCACCACCTCGCCAACGCTGCTGCCGTGTACCGGCGAGAACAGCGGCGTCGCCACGGCGGGCACGGCGTCGCCGGCCAGGCTCAGGCGATACAGGCGGCGCTTGAGCTTGCCCAGGTACTGCATGCGCGCGACGATTTCCTGGCCGGTGTAGCAGCCCTTCTTGAAGCTGACGCCGCCGACGGCCTGCAGGTTGATCATCTGCGGGATCAGCTGTTCGCGGGTGGCGCCGAACACCTGGCCTATGCCGGCACGCACCTGAGCCAGCAGCCAGTCGTTGAGCGGCGCTTCGCGCAGCTGTGCGGTCAGCGTCGGCAACACAGTTTCGGCCTGGGCGGCGGGGGCCCAGAGTTCGCTGCGGCCATCGCTGAGACGCACGGCGAGCATGTCGCCTGCGTGTACCACACTGTCCGCGATGGCCGGCAGGTTCAGGCCGAGGCTGGCCAGCACCGCATCGCCGCCCTGCAGACCGATGCGCAGCCACTGCGCGCTTTCGTCGCTCAGCTTGGATTTGCTGAAGGCCGCGTACTTCTGCAGGTCGGTCAGTTGGCTGTCGAGCAGTTCACTGGCCATGGCCAGCAGGTAGCCGTCACCTTGCTGCACGATGCGAAAGCTCGACAGCATGCGCCCCTTGGGGGTGCAGCGCGCGCCCAGGCTGGCGTTGTCGGCACTCAGGTAGTTGAGGTTGCAGGTCAGTTGGCCTTGCAGGAACTTGCTGGCGTCCGGGCCACGCACGGCCAGCAGGCCCTCGTGGCTGAGGCGGCAGAAAAAGGCGGAGTCGCTGAAAACGAGGTCGGTCATTACTGATCGCAGGGCAAAAGTCAGGGTTGTCATCATAGAGTGCTGCTGCGGGCTTGTCAGCGGGTGCAGGCAAGCGTCGTGCGCCGCTATAATGCCGTTCTATTTCGAGGAGCTTGGCCATGGTCGATACGACTGAACTCAACCGCCTGTTCTGGCACAGCCGCCGCGGCATGCTGGAATTGGATGTGCTGCTGGTGCCTTTCGCGCGTGAGGTGTTCGCCACCCTGGCCGAGGACGATCAGGCGCGCTATCGCAAGCTGCTGACCTGCGAAGATCAGGACATGTTCGGCTGGTTTATGCAGCGTGAAGTGCCGCAAGACCCGGATCTCAAGCGCATCGTCGACATGATCCTGGATCGTGTCCAGCCCAAGTAAACCCTTCGAATGCCGCTGGCAGGCCTCGCGCCTGCTCCTTCGGCTGTATCTGGCGTGCCTGGGGTTGGCCTTGCTGGCCGTGAGTCTGGCCGCCATCCCCGGCTGGGCACAACTGCTGGCCGGCGGGTTGGCCCTCGGCCACGCGGCCTGGGTCTTGCCGCGACAGATTCTGCTGAGCTCCCCCTGCGCCTTTACCGGCCTGCGCCACGATGCGCTGGGTTGGCAGCTGTGGAATGCCGCCCAGGGCTGGCAGGCGGTGCAATTGCGCCCCGACAGCCTGGCGCTGCCGTGGGCGGTGGTGGTGCATTTTCGTTTGCCGGGCCAGCGTCGGGTGCGCGGCCTGTGCATCCCGCGCGATGCCCTGGCGCGGGATGCCCACCGACGTTTGCGGGTGCGCCTGAAGTTCAGTCGGCGTAGGTGGGTGGCTGCAGAATAGTGTCGCGGGCCTCGGGCAGTTGCTCTGGGTAATCGAGGGTGTAATGCAGGCCGCGGCTTTCATGGCGCAGCATGGCCGAACGAATCATCAGCTCGGCCACCTGGGCCAGGTTGCGCAGCTCGATCAGGTCACGGCTGACCTTGTAGTTGCTGTAGAACTCGTCGATTTCATCCAGCAGCAAGCGGACCCGGTGCTCGGCGCGCTGCAGGCGCTTGTTGGTGCGCACGATGCCGACGTAGTCCCACATGAAACGGCGTAATTCGTCCCAGTTGTGCGCGATGATCACGTCCTCGTCGGAGTCGGTGACCTGGCTGGCATCCCAGCCGGGCAGGGCGCTGGGCATCTCGACCTGGGCCAGTTGGGCGCAGATGTCGGCGGCCGCCGAGCGGGCGTAGACGAAGCACTCCAGCAGCGAGTTGCTGGCCATCCGATTGGCGCCGTGCAGGCCGGTGAAGCTGGTTTCGCCGATGGCATACAGGCCCGGAATATCGGTGTGCCCGGCTTGGTCAACGACCACGCCGCCGCAGGTGTAGTGGGCCGCCGGCACCACCGGGATGGGTTCGCGGGTGATGTCGATGCCGAAGGTCAGGCAGCGTTCATACACGGTGGGGAAGTGCGACTTCACGAACTCGGCCGGCTTGTGGCTGATGTCCAGGTACACGCAGTCGATCCCCAGACGCTTCATCTCATGGTCGATGGCGCGGGCGACGATGTCGCGCGGCGCCAGTTCGGCGCGTGGGTCGAAGCGCGGCATAAAGCGCTGGCCGTTGGGCAGCAAGAGCTGCGCGCCTTCGCCACGCAGGGCCTCGGTCACCAGAAAACTCTTGGCTTGCGGGTGATACAGGCAGGTGGGGTGGAACTGGTTGAACTCCAGGTTGCCGACCCGACAGCCGGCGCGCCAGGCCATGGCGATACCGTCGCCGCAGGCGCCGTCGGGGTTGCTGGTGTACAGGTAGACCTTGGCCGCGCCGCCGCAGGCGAGCACCACGAAGCGCGCGCTGTAGGTGTCCACCTCACCGCTGGCGCGATTCAGTACGTAGGCGCCGAGGCAGCGCTGGCCGGGCAGGCCGAGCTTGCGTTCGGTGATCAGATCGACCGCCACGCGCTGCTCCAGCAGCTCGATGTTTGGCCGTTGTCGGGCCTGGCCCAGCAGGGTGTTGAAGATCGCCGCGCCCGTGGCATCGGCGGCATGGATGATGCGCCGGTGGCTGTGGCCGCCTTCGCGGGTCAGGTGGAACTCGAAGCCGCCGTCTTCGCGGGCGTGCTCATCGTCACGGGTAAAGGGCACGCCCTGCTCGATCAACCAGTCGATGGCCTCGCGGCTGTGCTCCACGGTGAAGCGCACCGCATCCTCGCGGCACAGGCCGCCGCCGGCATCCAGGGTGTCTTCGACGTGGGATTGCACCGTGTCGGTGTCGTCGAGAACGGCCGCAACGCCGCCCTGGGCCCAATAGGTTGAGCCATTGGCCAGCTCGCCCTTGCTGAGCACGGCGATGCGCAGGTGCGCAGGCAGGGTCAGGGCCAGGGTGAGACCGGCAGCGCCGCTGCCGATCACCAGGACGTCGTGCTGATAATGTTGACTCATAATCGAATTCCGCAAAAAAAGCGCAGGCCAGTATATAGAGCCGGCTGGGTGCGCAGTAGCCGGCGATGTTTGTGGGGAACTTTTCCGGGTGGCGCGCTTCTATAGGCGCGCGCAAATCGCAGCCGCTCGGCAGGCAACGGATTTTCCGTATTTCTGTTCAACTGCAATAAGATTGGCAAGGCAGCCCGGCACGGGTCGGGCTGCGCGGCGTCATGCGGAGTCGAGGGTATTCTGCAGGAAGCTTGCGTGAGAGGAGAACTTTTGCCCGGCCGTCGAGTCTATCTTGGCAGAGCGGTTGGCTGATGCGGTGCTCCCTCAGGCGCTTAACGAGGAGTGTTCATGCTAGCCCAGGAAGAGGATCAGCAGCTGGTCGAGCGCGTGCAGCGCGGAGACAAGCGGGCTTTTGATCTGTTGGTGCTGAAGTACCAGCACAAGATTCTCGGGTTGATCGTGCGATTTGTGCGCGACCCCCATGAAGCCCAGGATGTGGCTCAGGAAGCTTTTATCAAGGCCTACCGGGCCTTGGCGAATTTTCGTGGTGACAGCCAGTTTTATACCTGGCTGTACCGCATCGCCATCAACACGGCGAAGAATTACCTGGTGGCCCGTGGTCGGCGTCCACCGGAGTCGGATATCAGTGCCGAAGATGCCGAGTTCATGGACGGTGATCATGACCTCAAGGACATCGAGTCGCCCGAGCGTCTGATGTTGCGCGACGAGATCGAGGTCACGGTGCATCGCGCGATTGCCGCGCTGCCTGAGGATTTGCGCACGGCCTTGACCCTGCGCGAGTTCGACGGTTTGAGCTATGAGGACATTGCCGCGGTTATGCAATGTCCGGTCGGAACTGTGCGGTCGCGGATCTTCCGCGCCCGTGAAGCCGTTGATAAAGCCCTGCAGCCGTTATTGCAGGACGCCTGATAGCGCGGCGCAAGCCGAGAGAGGAAACAGCATGAGTCGTGAAGCCCTGCAGGAATCGCTGTCCGCATTGCTGGATAACGAAACCGATGAGCTTGAACTGCGCCGCGTCCTGGCGGCCAGTGGCGAAGGTGAAGTGCGGGCCACATGGGCGCGCTATCAGGTGGCCCGCGCGGTCATGCATAAAGAGTTGCTGGAGCCGCGTCTGGACTTGGCCGCCGCGGTGTCTGCTGCCTTGGCCGATGAGCCGGTGCCTGCTGTCAGCCAACCACGCTTGCCGTGGCGCGGGCTGGGCCGTCTGGCCGTGGCCGCCTCGGTGACGGTCGCCGTGCTGGCCGGGGTGCGTGTCTACAACCAGGATGATCTGGCGACCAGCCAACTGGCCCAGCGTGACGCTCAGCCATTGCTGCAGGCGCGTCCGTTGCAGGGGCCGGCGGTGTTGGCCGGTTACCCGGCCACGGGGGTTGTCGCCGCGCCAGGCCAGGGCAGTGCTGCTGTCCAGCAGCACTGGCAGCAACAGCATCTGCCGGCCTATGTCCGTCAGCATGCCCAGCAGGCCGCC
>DAITLT010000195.1:0-6543 GCA_036835505.1 Pseudomonas sp. | reverse complement strand
CGGCATGCCGGTACGCTGGAAGGCCAGCTGGATGCTCAGCAGGTAGATCGCGTAGTCGATCCCGATGCCCACCCCGAGGGCAACCACCGGCAGGGTGGCGACCTTGATGCCGATACCTAGATAGACCATCAGCGCTTCGGCAAGAATCGAGGTGAGAATTAGCGGCAGCAGAGCCACGATTACCGCGCGCCAGCTGCGGAAGGTGATCAGGCACAGCAGCGCCACGGCAGCATAGACGTAGAGCAACATCTGCCGGTTGGCTTCCTTGACCACGATGTTGGTTGCCGCATCGACGCCGGAGTTACCCGCAGCCAGCAAGAACTTGCGGTCCTCGGTGTCATGCTCGGCGGCAAACTCGCTGGCCACCTTGACTACGCGATCAAGGGTCTCAGCCTTGTGGTCGGCTAGGTAAGCTACGACCGGCGTCAGCGTGCAACGGGTGTTCAGGTACTCAGAATTCCAGGACACCGCATTGCCAATTTGCGCATCGATGATGCCTTGGTTATCGCTGATGGTGGACCATTTTGGGTTGCCCTCGAACATGCCGGAGGTATAACCGCGAACGGTGTCCGCCAACGAGGCCGTGCGCTGCACGCCGGGGATCTGCGACAGCTCCCAACCCAGGCGGTCGACCTCGGTCAGGGTCTCGTAGGAACGACAGCCATCGTCGGCGGTTTTCACCATGATGGCGAACACGTCGCTGGAAATGCTGTAGTGCGAAGTGATGAACGCATTGTCCAGGTTATAGCGTGAGTCTGGGCGCAGCTCAGGTGCGCCGGCATCCAGATCGCCGACCTGCAGTTGCAGCGAGGTCATGAAGCCCCAGGCACCCAACACCAAGCTGACCAGCAAGGCACCGACAGCCCAGCGGCGCTCGGTAAAACGCTCGAGGGTCGACCACACATGGCCGAAACCCGAAGCGTGCTGGGAGTCGGCTTGCTCTACTGCCAAACTGCGTTGCGCCGCCTTGGGTGTAACTCCGACGTAAGACAGCAATACTGGGATAAGAATCAGGTTGGTGAAAATCAGCACTCCCACACCGATGCTGGCGGTCATGGCCAGTTCGCGAATCACCGGAATATCAATAATCATCAAGACGGCAAAGCCAACCACGTCCGCCAACAACGCGGTCACACCAGCCAGGAACAGGCGGCGAAAGGTGTAGCGGGCGGCGACCTGGCGATGGGTACCACGGCCGATGTCCTGCATGATGCCGTTCATTTTCTGCGCACCATGGCTGACGCCGATAGCAAACACCAGGAATGGCACCAGCATGGAGAATGGATCGAGGTTGTAACCGAACAGCGCAATCAGACCCAGTTGCCAGACCACCGCCATGATCGAACAGCACAGCACCAGCAGCGTACTGCGGATGCAGCGGGTGTAGGCGTAGATGATGGCTGCGGCGATAAACACTGCGGCGAGGAAGAACAGCGCGACCTTTTCCAGCCCGGCGATCAGATCGCCGATCATCTTGGCGAAGCCAATCACATAGATCTTGACCTTGGCATTCTCACCCTCGCCATAGCGCTGACGAATCTCCTCGATCGACTGTGACAACTCCTGATAATTTACCGCCTTGCCTTCGGCATCCCGGGCCATCAGCGGCACGATGATCATGCTGGAACGATAGTCATGCGCCACCAGGCTGCCGACCGCATCGGCACGTCCGATGTTGATGCGCAGGTTCTCGATCGACTTGGCGGAACCGTCATAATCATTGGGCAGCACCGGGCCACCGGTGAAGCCCTCCTCCGTGACCTCGGTCCAGCGCACCACCGGGGTGAAGATCGATTTCATCCAGGGCCGGTCGACACCGTGCAGGATGAAGACTTCATCATTGATCTTGGCCAATTCGGCTAGATACTCGGCATTGAATATGTCGCCGTCCTTGGCCTCCACCACAATGCGTACCGAGTCGCCGAGACCGCGCAGTTCGCTGCGATTGTCGAGGAAATTCTTGATGTACTCCTGCCCGTGCGGCAACATCTTTTCGTAACTGGCCGCGATCTTCAGATCACGCAGCTGTAGCCCGAGAAACAGGGTGATCAGCACACAGCCGGCGATGATCAGCACACGGCTGTTGAAGATCAGCTGCTCAAGCAGGCTGCCGGAGCGGCCATTGAAGTCCTTGAGGTCTTTGATCACATCCATTTTTGCTGCATTAGTGGCGGTAGCCATAGCCAGCTCCCAACAAGGTGGACATCTGATCAGCCGTGCTATCGACTACGGCACTCGATTCCTTGGATTTAATGGCCACCAGCGTCATCGATTCACGCTGTACACCGCTGGCCCCCACCAGTGTCAGATTGCCATCCACCCTGGCCACCAGGCCAAAGAACGGCATCGACTTCTTAAGCTCAACACGGGTGAAGGTCAGGCCTTCATCCAGACTCACTTCCACTTCTCCGGCCAGATTGGTAAGCAACAGGTGTCCGCCCGCTAAAAACACCCCAGCGGTAATACCGGCCTGGCTATCTACCGGGATACGCGCCCAGCTGGCGCCCTCATCGGTGGAGCGAAATACGCTGCCGCGCATGCCGAATACCAGCAGGCTTTTGCCATTGCTGGCCGCGCCGAACAGCGTCCCGGTGTAGTCGGTCGGGATCGCGGCGAACGTCGACTGGTCATGCCCCATGCGCCAGACCTTGCCCTGTTCACCGGTGATGTAGAGAGCCCGCGCATCGGCGCTGAGCGAATAGAAATGCAGCTCCTCAGGGTTGTCGACCCGGTGCAGCCAGGGTTCCCAGGTCTTGCCACCATCGACTGTCTTGAGAATTCGATTAAACAAGCCGACCACGAATCCGACCCGCTCATCCAGAAAATGCACCGCCATCAGCGGCTGAGTACCGCCGTAACCAATCAAACCCTGCTCGCGATCGACATACAGCTGTGCATTCTCCAGCGCACCACCGCGTGCCTTGTCGGAGTAGTAATCGAGGATCAGCTTGGATGCCTGCTTGCCATCCAGTTGCCGTTCCCAGGTTAAACCGCCGTCCTTGCTGTGCAGTACCACACCGCCATGCCCCACGGCCCAGCCATGCTGCGCAGTCGGAAAACTAACGGCTACCAAGTCACTACTGACCGGCACTTGCGCCTGCTTCCAGCTATGACCGCCATCCCCGGAAAGGGCAATATGGCCACGCTGCCCCACCGCCACCGTACGCTCACCGGCCATGGCCACGGCGATCAGCGGACTCATGAGCATTTTCTCGCTCATTGCCGCAGCCACCTGCGTCGGATCTTCAAACGCCTGAACATAGCCACAGGTCATCAGCAAGGTGCACAGCAAGAAGGCCCTGCAACCAGAAATAGCAAAGACTCTCATCGAAACTCTCCTCACACCGCGGCCGTTGCAGGAGCAGAGCTGTCACCCTGCTCCTGCAAGCTCGCGTACATATTCCACAAACCAGTATCAGCCTGACTCAGCGAGGTGGAGCGGCAGAATGATTGCGCCCCGCCACCTCACTTCGGCTTAGCGAATACCGCCGCCAGTCAGCGCCGAGGCTGAGAAGGTATTCGTCGGTACCGGTTCAGCGGTATACCAACCGGTCTTGCCGGTGGAATATGCCTGACGGGTATAGGCACCGCTGGCCAGGTCATACACCGCAAACTGGCCGCTGACGTGACCTGCCGACTCGTAGAACGGGAAGGATTCGGACTGCACCACACGGTAGACCTTGCCAGTGCTGTCGTAGGAGTCCGCCATGCCTACACCGAGGTAGTCCTCATCCCAGTAAAGGGTACGAGTCGGGTAGATGTGACGCTTGCCGGGCTTCAGCTTGGCAGAGACCACCCAGACCCGATGCAACTCCCAGCGCACGCAATCCGGATTGATGAAGTTCGGCGTGTGCACCACATCCTTGCCGCACTTGGTCTGATCCTGAATCTTGAACAGGTTGTACGGAATGTACATTTCCTTCTTGCCGACCAGGGTGAAGTCATAACGGTCAAACGCACCGTAGAACACCGAGGAATCATCCACCGTACCGATACCGGCACCGGTCGGCGATGGTGTGTCGTAGGCCACATCAGGCGCAAGTTTTACCCGGCGCTGCCCCACAACATAACTCCAGGCACGACGCGGGTTGGTAAGCATGTTGATGCCGTCGTGCAGCACCAGCTTCTCACCCGCCTTGCGCGCCGGGGCGTTGTAGTCCGCCCGCAGCATCTCGTTGGTTTCGTCGCCGACCAATTTCTCGTCCTGCTTCTCGATCCACAGCGGATACTGGTTCCACTGTTTCCAACCGGCGGTATTGATTACAGTGCCGTTGGCATCGACCACTGTGGTCATCAGATCGTCAGCTCGGAATGCAGCCTGTTCGAATTTGAAGATGCGGTTCCACATGACTTCCTGACCGGTCTTCGGAATCGGGAACGGTGCACCGGCCCAGCAGTTGCTGACGGACAAGCCTTCCGGGGTCAATTGACACTCGGTGGCGTTCTTCTTGCTGTTTTCCAGGTAGAAGTCCGGGTAGCGCGCGGTGCGATGTGTCGGATAGACGTCGATACGGAAGTTCGGGTATTTGGCAAACAGTGCCTTGGTGCCTTCGGTCAATTTGTCCGCATGCTCGGCCATGTTGGCGGACGTAACCGTCAACACCACCGGTTCAGAGGCAAACGGGTCGGGCCGAATGCCTGGCTTGCTCGGATCGTAATTGGCGGGTGGCTGAATCCCGCCGGTGTAGGCCGGGATGGTGCCTTCCGCGTTACCGGCAACCTCGGCACCCCAGGGCGTCAGGGTAGTACCCAGTTGCTTGGCTTCTTCAGGAGAAACGGCGGCCAGCAGCGAACCGCTGACGACCATACCGATGACTGCAGAGAGCAGTTTGCTTGTGTGCTGCATCTTGTTCGCCTCTTTTATTGTTGTCATCAGAAGGTGGTCTTCAACGTCAGGGACAACCAACCACGGTCATTCAACGTTTCACTGCCACTGAACGGGCCAAGCACGCTGTTTTCCAGACCCGGCGTGCCGGCCAGTGGGTTGGTGACCTGAATACCCTCACCAAAGTAATCGCTGTATGCCAGGTTGACCTTGTACTGGGAGTAGATGTCGAGGCCGACACCCACACTCCAGGAACCCGCATCCTCGTTGGCACCCAAGGCCGCAGGTGAGTTGCCTTTGAGGCCCATGCCGAAGTTCAGCGGCAGGGTCATGTCGATGCCAGGGAATACCTGATACCAGGTTGGCGTGAAGCCGACATTGAAGCCGATGGCATCATCACTGACACAGCCAGCCTTGGTGCCGAGCGTGCAGCCATGATCTTCATGATTGGCCTCAAACTGGGCCTTCGTTTCACTGCTCACCTTGTCCAACCGCGAGTACGTCAGTTCTGCCTGCAACGGCGCAGAGTCGAACAACGGCGTCTCGCCGATATAGGCAATCATGTTGACCAGGCCATGCCAGGTATCGCCACGCGCGTTGCCGGCCAGTGTCGTGTCTTCACGACGCGACAGCTCCGCACCCACTGAGACCGAACCGATCAGGCGGTTGTAGCTGAGACCATAGAGCTTCACGTCCTCGGCATAGTCGTTGTAGAGGAAGGTACCGCTGGAGTCCGCCACCAGATTGGGCATGCGATCATCGAACTTGCGGTAGAACAGACCGACGTTGCCACCCAGAGTATCGGACTGAACCTGCATGTTCAGACCAAAGCTGCCCTTGTCATCCGGGGTCTTGTTGGGGCCGCTGTCAGGGTCCCCGACATAGGGAATGCCCAGATTTTGGCCGCCGAGCAAACTCACGCCACTAGCCCCCAGGTAAGTACCACCATCGGGAAAACGGTGCGGATCCCACTCAAGCAGGTAGTTGGCGGCAACACTGACCTTGTCGGTCAGCTGCGCAGAAACAGATACCTGGTTCTGTGGCAGGAACAGTTCTTTGGCTTCGATCCCCGGCGTCGAGGTGGCCTTGCGCAGATCCAGAGGCCCCTGACCATAGGCGATACCATCGCCAATAGTGAACAGCGCCTCACCCCAATAGAGGTTGTGGCGACCCGCACGAAAATTGACCGGCACCTCGCCCAGATCCAGGCGAGTGAACACGAAAGCATCAAGAATTTCACCGGAACGCTTGTAGTAACGCTCCACATCGCTGGTGAACTTGTTGTTCGGATAGAGGGAACCACCAATCAACGGATTGGCCTGGACCTCGTCATCGTAAGCAAAATCATTCCAGCCTGCAGCTGAAACGCGGAAGCCATGATTCTCCTTATAGACGAAGTCGAACTCACTGAAGATGTCGATACGATTAGTGACCAGATCACCGCGATCATGTGAGTAGGTGGAGTTGTGGTAGGCCGGGCTGTCGCCCAGGTTGTCATCGCGACCTTCCACTCGCCAGCCAGCGTTGTACTTCAGGGTGTTATCCCAACGCACAGCCAGATCCGGATTGCCAGTATCAATGCTGAATGCATTCGCCGACTGCGTGCCAAGCGTCATCACCGCCGCGCTGATAGCGGCCGCCATGCGCACCCTGACAAACCTCCCCACCTTGATTTTTTTGTTCTTATTCATTGGATTCTCCGAACTTGAGTTGAGTCG
>DAITLT010000194.1:0-6606 GCA_036835505.1 Pseudomonas sp. | reverse complement strand
GGCATCTTCGCTTGGGGTTTCTCGGTATTAGTGGTGCCCAGGGACGGAATCGAACTAAAGGCTACAGGCAGCGTGGTTACTGGTGATGAAGGTTTTGGTTGTTCGATGATGCCCCCAAAAGAGCCCCCAAAATGAAAAGTACCCGCGTTTTCCAGTTCGATCCGTGCTGATAATTGCCAGCGCTTACCGGCTTCGTGATGTGCGCGGCAGGCTTTCGGCTCTCCACCCTTCAATTCGGGTAGCTGTAATGCCGGTTCGTATCGCTCCCAGAAAATTCTACGGATTTATGAGGGTAGGATTTCCGGAGCGGTCTTTGAGGGGAAGGCTCCAGACTTTTGACCAGCCCCCTCTCTGATGGCTCTGTCGAGCAGAACCAACCCCCAGGTTACGTGGCCTGGTGGCGAGTTACGAATCAACAAAAACCAACCCGCCAGACCGTACTGTACGTGGTCAGCGTAAGCCTCGAATTACCCTCATAGGGAGGGCAGCGGTTACCTTCCGATTTATCGAGCTTAGGTGGGTGGCTCTGAGTCGCGTGGGATTTCCCAGACACTCTCTTGCTTGGGCGCTACCTGCTCTCGTTGGAAGGGGTTATCGGGCAGGTTGAGCGCAACGCTGCGTTGGGACCACGGATCATCCAAGTGGCCCGCCTGGTGCTCACCAGGATGCTGCCGGCCGCCATTGCGGCGCTTGATATGGCGGGTGTTCCGGAGTGGGGTGAGCGACTCCAGCGTTGTCTGATGGTGGCCCATAGTAAGTCTGACGTGCTAGTAGAGATCGTTGGCTTGTGTCACGCGATCGCCCGGATGGATGTGAGGGCCGAGCTTACGATGGAAGAGGATGAAAATGACTGATGCATCGACGGGTGATTTATTCGAAGTCGGCCCGCGCTTGGCGCTCAAGCCGGTTGTCGACTTCGGCGCCTTTCTGCGAGAGGCGTTCGGGGAGGGGCCGTGCGGCTGCCTGCGCTGTGTTGAATCCTGCGGAATCGAAACGGGCTACGAGCATCGCCATACGCTCGATGTGGGTGGGGTGATCAGTCGCCGTTTTGCGAAAACCACGGCCAGCGATGTGCTGCAGGCGCAGAAGAAAGCCTGCGTGGCCTATTTCAAGCCGAATGCGCCTGTAACCGGCTCCCTGGACATGGAAGCGGTCAAGGCGTTTGTCACCCCGACGCTGCATGAGCGGCTGCGGGTGCTAGCGATGGCCAGCGGTCTGGCTAAGGCGCGCGACGGTGAGCTGATCCTCATGGCGATCAGCGACTCTTGACCGTGGGCGGCCCGAATATTGAGTCCTCAGGCGCGAGTGGCTATGCCATTGTGGTGAGTGGCTTGCCAGGTGAGACCAACCAGCGTCTATTGGCTGCGCTTACCGAGAAACTTGCCTGGATAAGCCAGGGTATCGACCTGAGGGGCCTTGAGGGGGTCGGTGCGCACCTTCACTACGAGCAAGCCTTGCGAGGGCTGGATCGAGGTTTTGGCCGAGCTTCAACCCAGGATTCGTCAAGTAACACGGCCATCGAGAGTAATCCGGGATTCGACGGTGGCCGAGCTATCCCCGTGCTGCGCGATGGCCAGATCAAGAGCCATATCATCCTGAATGCGCCGTACATGCTCCCGCTGCGGGATCAATCGGCACCTGGCCATAATCAATCGGTGCACCTTCTGGCGCATGAGTGCGCGCATGCCGAGGTTATCGAGACACTGGCGCAGAAGTTCGCCGGCGAGTTATTTGTGCAAGATCCCGGGGGGCTCCATGCGTCGCTGCGTCGGTTGGCCATCATGCGCTGCTGGAACGAATACGGGGCCTGCTGGATTGCCGCGAGTTATGGTGAAGACCCAACGCTCCGCTATGAGCTGAACTTTCAGCGGCACCTAGAGATTGTCACGCAGCGCGCGCGGGATTTGGTGGCCGACTATCGTAACCACGCCAATCTTGAGCGTGTTTTGATTGAGGTGCACTTGGCCTACGCCAGGCTGATGGTGCTTGGCAGTTACCTGCTGGGTGCGCTGAATGGCACTGGCCGGACCTGGCGCGATCTCCCTGGAACGGCAAAGTTGCTGAGCGGCAGTTGGTACGCGCCATATTTCGAGCGGCTGGACGTGGCGCTCGCCGATTTGGCCGCCGCCAACGGCACTTGGGTCGACCTCGCTGGTTTTCAGGTAATCGCCGATATTGCCGATGAGCTGATGAACCTGGGTGGCGTTTGTGTCGAGGACCAAGGCGCGGCGGGGTTATCGATTCGAGTGAGCTGAGCGCGTTTCGCTGACTGATTCGCTGGCCCTTTGGACAGCGGCTCCGGGTGGCAAGGCTTTCTTTGCCTACGCTACGAACTACCTGATCGACACCGAGCACGGCGTGATCCTGGATGTGGAAGCCACTCCAGCGCATCGCACGGCAGAGATCGTGCCCACCAAGACGATGGCCGCTAGTTTGTATGACTACTGACCAGTCGTTTGCATTCGATCTGACCACTCATTTACAAACTGGATGGCCACTCCCACGAGCAACCCGACCGTCTTAAAACGACCCAAACTGCCGGTAACGACCGACGGAGATCGGCCAGAAGCGGTCAGTCACTGCATGCCACAAGCCTAGGTTAGTAATAACCCTAACTAAGGGCGATTCACACTATTGCATCCGCCCATGTCAAAAATTACAGCTTTTTAGCTTCTAGGAATGTTTCAATCCCTGCGTAATTCACTGTTAGCGCCCATCCTTCTGCACGGCTCAAAAAACCATGACACCAGCCCAATTCATCTCAACCTGGCAATCCAACAAACTCACTGAGCGTGCCGGGGCGCAGTCACACTTTGATGATTTGTGCGAGCTGCTTGGCGTCGAGAAACCGCGTGATCCCGACAATTACTGCTTCGAACGAGGTGCCAAGAAATCCGGAGGCGGCGATGGCTGGGCCGATGTCTGGAAGCGTGGCCATTTCGCGTGGGAGAACAAGAAGCCTGGACGTGACCTCGGCAAGGCTCTCAAGCAACTAACCGACTATGCCCTGCAACTCGAAAGCCCGCCGCTCCTAGTGGTGTGCGACCGTGAGCGCATCATCATCCACACTGCCTTCACCGGCTACCCAGATGAGCCCCGCGAAATCCGCATTGAAGAGCTGGTGGATGATAGCAAGCGGCAAATGCTCAAGTGGGTGTTTACAGACCCGCTGAAGCTGCGGCCTGAAAAATCTACCGCAGCCGTCACCGAAGAGGCTGCCCGTCGCTTTGCCGACTTGGCCGAGGCCATGCGCCAGCGTGGGCAAGAAAGCAATCAAGTGGCGCACTTCCTCGTGCAATGTCTGTTTTGCATGTTCGCCGAAGACGAAGGACTGTTGCCTGAAAAGATTTTCACGGGCCTGCTTGTCAGCGCAAAAAGCGATGTAGCCAAGGCCGCCAACCGCATTGCCGCGCTGTTCATGGCTATGCAGGAACCCAAAGGCGTTTACGGCAACGATGACATCGAGTGGTTCAACGGCGGACTATTCCGACACATTGCCGTCCCTGCGCTCACGATCAGCGACCTTGAAACGCTGCGCGCCGCCTCTGCCGATATGGATTGGCGCGCGATCGACCCAACCATTTTTGGCACACTGTTCGAGCGTGGACTTGGCAAAAAACGCGCAGCCCTCGGTGCGCATTACACCGACACTGGCACCATTGCCAAGCTGGTCGATCCACTGGTGCGTTCACCCCTACTGGCTGAATGGCAAGTGACGCGTGAAAAAATCTCTACTCAGATGGTTAAGGCCAGAGCGTTTGACGAGGCGAAAGCCGCCGCCGTGGAAGTGAAAACTACGGTGCAAGCGAAGAAAGAAATGGAGCGCAAGCTTACCGCTGCAAAGACCGCTAGCACCAAAGCCTTGAACGAAGCACGCAACCTCTATACCAATTTTCTTCTGCGCCTTAATAAGTTTCGCGTACTCGATCCGGCCTGTGGCAGTGGCAACTTTTTGTATTTGGCACTCAAGGCGCTGCGCGATGTAGAGAAGCGCGCACAAATTGAAGCGCAGGAGCTGGGCATGCAAGCTGAGACGGAATTGCAAACCGGCCCACACAACATCCTGGGCCTGGAAATCAACGAGTTTGCGGCGGAGCTGGCGCGAGTGACGGTGTGGATTGGCGACATCCAGTGGTGCAGGCAGAACGGCTGGCGACATGCAAGCAACCCGATTCTCAAGCCGCTGGATGGCGTCGAACACCGTGATGGTAGCCAAGCTCAATGGCCCAAGGCGGATGTGATCGTCGGCAATCCACCATTTATAGGCAATAAGAAGATGCGCGGTGAGTTGGGAGATGCTTATGTGGATGCGGTGCGTCTGGCCTATAGAGACAACAAGCTCGACGGTGCGGACTTTGTTTGCTTCTGGTTCGAGAAAGCACGGATGCAGATGGAGGCGGGCAAGTTGCAATCAGCAGGCTTGGTTTCGACCAACTCAATACGCGGCGGCGCGAACCGCGAGGTGCTAAGTCGAATTTTGGAGAAGACTCCGATTTTTCTTGCCTGGAGCGATGAAGAGTGGTGGGACAACGGCGCTGCCGTGCGCGTGTCGATGACGGGCTTCGGACAAAGCGCCATGAAACCGGAGCTTGATGGACTTGAAGTAGCGGTCATTCATGCCGACCTGAATGCAGACATTGATGTGACGAACGCATCAACAATGCGAGAAAACTTGAACAAGTCATTTCAGGGTGTAACGCCACGCGCTGAAGTTAAGAAGAAGCGCCGCCTAGAGCTTGGACTTCCTAGCGCCACGTTCAACCTCAATGGGGACGAGGCTAGGAAAATCCTGCAAGAACCAGCCAACGCCAACGGAGAGCCGATGTCCGCTGTAGTGCGCCCATATTGGATTACAGACGACATCACAACGAGACCACTTGATCGATTCATCGTCAACTTCATCGTGCGCGAAAAATTGGACGCCTCCCTTTTTGAGCTGCCGTTTAAAGCCTTGGAAAACGTGCGACTGAATCGTGCGCAAATGGCAGACGCGCAAGACTACCCATGGTGGCAGCTTTGGCGGCCTCGCCCGGCCATGGTCACGGAGCTCAACGGACTACCTCGCTACATCTCCATCACTCGGGTATCAAAGCACCATCTTTGCGCATGGACACCTTCTGCCGTTACCCCAGGCGATGCGCTGGTAGTCGTTGCTCGTGATGACGACACCACAATGGGAGTGCTTCAATCTCGCATTCACGAAGTTTGGGCGCTCAGGCGTGGTACGAGCTTGGGAGTCGGAAATGACCCACGCTACACGCACACAACTTGCTTTGAAACTTTCCCGTTTCCCGAAGATTTGACACCCAATATCCCTGCGGTGAAATACGAAGACAACGAAAAAGCAAAGGCCATCGCCACTGCAGCGCGGGAGCTCTTTAAGCTGCGAGATCATTACCTCAATCCACCGGAATGGACGGACTGGCTCATCACCCCTGAAGAGGATGCTGCCGGCTTCCCGAAACGCTCTGTCCCTAAGCCAAGCCATGCGGCACAGCTGAAAAAACGCACTCTCACCAACCTTTATAATCAACGGCCACAGTGGCTCTCACTTGCACATGAAGCCCTGGATAAAGCTGTCGCCACAGCCTACGGCTGGAATGACTACGATGCTGAGTGGACGGATGAAGTCATCCTGCGCCGCCTTCTGGCGCTGAACCAGCAGCGCAGCAAAAACTAACTTTATGTCGGCTTCGGGTCGTTAGCTGCCGGTCGTGAAGGTCTGCTTGCGACCCACTGCGGTCGTTCAACTTCGGAAGTTACCTGCCTTCGTCTATGAGCGCTTGGCCCCCGCTGCGCGAACTACAGCGTGGCCAGGCCGGTAACGCCCAACACAGGCCGAATATACGAATGCAACCGCACTGACGGCAGGGTTGGAAAAGCATTACTCACCGCTTGTGGGGAGAGTCCATATACGCATTGTTAGGTGATTACACGCTGGGTTTGAATTGTTTTTTTGAGAGAGCTCACTGATAAGAGATTTTTCCCTCTATGGAGCATCCTGTGGCAATTTGAACAGACAAGTGCAAGATCGCTAATTTTTGTTTTTTCTTTTCCACCCAGAAGAGATACAGGTGTTGTGTGGTGTGCTTCGATAAAGCCTTTACCTAAAGTGCCGTAGATTAAGGCGAAATCTACCCCGCAAACATCACATTCAAGCTTCCCTGTTTCAGCTAAACGTTTCGCTTTGGCTTTTTTGGGGATTCTACCGTCTCGCTCCAGATGACGATGCTGGTGAAACCGCTCTTTCCCCTCAGGAAAACTGGATTCATCGTCTTCTTCCAATACAACCTGCTCTGCTTCTAGGCGTCGATCAATGATTTCATATTCGCGACTGATGAAATAATTTTTTGCCTCTACCGCATTAAAGTTTGAGGCCGGATATTCTTCCCCTGTTGCGAAATAAGCAGCAAGAGAGATTACATATTTTGGTGGATAACGCTTTTCGTTAAGCACTAAGTCGTAATGTACTGATCTCCGTTCAGTAGGGACGCCCTCGCGGTCAATGTATGCCGCAGCCTTTTGGTAGTGCTTGTCATTGAGGCCTTGAGGGGTAATCCCCCCATTTTTAGCACTCGCCAAAAGTAGAGGTCAGGCCGCGCGGGC
>DAITLT010000193.1:0-6638 GCA_036835505.1 Pseudomonas sp. | reverse complement strand
GCCCAGCGTCTGGCACCGACCCGCACGGTGCGCAGCGCGGTGGCACTGGCCAACCTCGGCTATGCCCTGCCGGGTTCGGTGCTGGCGGTGGCGCTGATGCTGGCCTTCAGCTACCTGGACAAGAGCCTGGTGATGCCGTTGTCGAGCCTGCTCGGCGGTGCCGGCAAGCCGTTGCTGCTGGGCAGTCTGGCGGCCTTGCTGCTGGCCTATCTGGTGCGCTTTATGGCGGTCGCCTATGGCCCGCTGGAGGGCGCGTTGGCGCGTATTCGGCCGTCCCTGCCGGAAGCCTCGCGCAGCCTCGGGGTTGGCGGCGCCGGTTTGTTTGTCCGGGTGTATCTGCCGTTGCTGTTGCCGGGGGTGTTATCGGCGGCCTTGCTGGTGTTTGTCGATGTGCTCAAGGAAATGCCTGCCACCCTGCTGATGCGTCCCTTCGGTTGGGACACTCTGGCGGTGCGCATCTTCGAAATGACCAGCGAGGGCGAATGGGCGCGCGCCGCCTTGCCGGCCCTGAGCGTGGTGCTGGTTGGCCTGCTGCCGGTGATCCTGCTGATCCGCCGTTCGGCCCGCGGCACCGGCTGACGGGTGTCCAGTGGCCGACTCAGCGGCTACAATGCGCGCCATTTGCTGCGGCGCAGAGAAATAAACTGGCTCTGACGAGGTTTTCCGGGTGTCGCCCACGGCGCGCCAAGGCCCCGTCTAGAGCCGTCCGCAGCGTTGTTACGGTCGCAAGGAGTCCTCCATGGGACAGCGCACACCGCTCTACGCTCAGCACCTGGCCCTGGGGGCCAAGATGGTCGATTTCGGCGGCTGGGACATGCCGCTGCATTACGGTTCGCAAGTCGAGGAACACCATCAGGTGCGCCGCGACTGTGGGGTGTTTGATGTCTCGCACATGACCGTGGTGGATGTTAGCGGCGTCCAGGCCAAGGCCTACCTGCAGCACCTGCTGGCCAACGACGTGGAGCGCCTGCAACTGCTGGGCAAGGCCCTGTACAGCGGCATGCTCAACGAGCAGGGCGGAGTGATTGACGACCTGATCGTCTACCTGACGGCCGAGGGCTACCGCGTGGTGGTCAATGCCTCGACCCGCGATAAAGACATCGCCTGGATGGCCAAGCAGAGCGCCGGTTTTGCCGTAGAGCTCAACGAGCGCGCCGACCTGGCCATGCTCGCCATTCAAGGCCCCCAGGCCCGCGCCAAGACCGCCGAGCTGGTCAGCGCCGCCCGCGCCAGCCTGATCCACGGCCTCAAGCCATTCCAGGGTTTGCCCGACGGCGAGTGGTTTATCGCGCGCACCGGCTACACCGGTGAAGACGGCCTGGAAATCATGCTGCCCGGCGCCGAAGCGGCGGCCTTCCTGGCCGAGCTGGTAGGCGCCGGGATCGCCCCGATTGGCCTCGGCGCGCGCGACACCCTGCGCCTGGAAGCCGGAATGAATCTCTACGGCCAGGACATGAGTGAGGCCATTTCGCCCCTGGCCGCCAACATGGCCTGGACCATCGCCTGGGAGCCGGCCAGCCGTGACTTTGTCGGCCGTGCCGCGCTGCAGGCCCAGCAAGCCGCCGGGGTAGCCGACAAACTGGTCGGCCTGGTGCTGGAGGAGCGCGGCGTGCTGCGCGCCCATCAAGTGGTGCGTGTCGAAGGCGCCGGCGAAGGCGAAATCACCAGCGGCAGCTTCTCGCCCACCCTCGGCAAGTCGATTGCCCTGGCGCGGGTGCCGGCGGCCACCGGCGAGCGCGCCGAGGTGGAAATTCGCGGCAAGTGGTATCCGGTACGTGTGGTGCAGGCGAATTTCGTTCGCCACGGCAAGGCCTTGATCTGATCGACGGCCGGTGCCCGTCGCCAAGGAGATGGGTACCGTTGAGCTGCTAACTTTATTCGGGCACTGCGCTGCCCATCCCTGTCACTGAGGAGCTTCATATGAGCAATATCCCCGCCGATCTGCGTTTTGCCGCCAGCCACGAATGGGTCCGCCTGGAAGCCGATGGTTCGGTCACCGTGGGTATTTCCGACCACGCTCAGGAAGCCCTGGGTGACGTGGTTTTCGTTGAGCTGCCAGACGTCGGCGCCGAGCTGGCGGCCGGTCAGGAAGCCGGTGTGGTGGAGTCGGTAAAGGCCGCTTCGGACATCTACGCGCCGATCGCCGGTACCGTGCTGGCGGTCAATGATGTGCTCACCGACAGCCCCGAGCAGGTCAACAGCGACCCGTACGCCAGTTGGTTCTTCAAGCTGCAGCCGAGCAATGCCGCCGACATCGACGCCCTGCTCGACGCGGCAGGCTATGCCGCTGCCTGCGCTGCCGAAGCCTAAAAGTAGCCCGCAAACCTACTGCGCTCGGCATCTTGAGCCTCGGCGGTGCTCGGAATCCTCATTTACAGCCGTAAATTCCGGTTCCTGCGCTCCGGCGAGACTCAACCTGCCTTCGCTCGCAACGGTTTTCGAACTACTTTTTCATTTTGCCCAAGCTTGTAAGGTCTCGCACTGTCGGGGCTTTGTGCTTTTTAGAGAGCGCTACCATGTCCCAGTCCTTGTCCCAACTGCAGCAGTCCGCTGCGTTTTTGCGCCGTCACCTCGGCCCCGATGCGCCTGAGCAGCAGGCCATGCTTGAGGCCCTGGGCCTGAGCAGCCGTGCCGAGCTGATTGAGCAGACCGTGCCGCCGGCGATTCGCCTGAATCGCCCGCTGGACCTGCCGCCCGCGCTGGACGAGGAAGCCGCCCTGGCCAAACTGCGTGGCATAGCCTCGCAGAACCAGCTGTGGACCAGCCTGATCGGCATGGGCTACCACGGCACCGTGACCCCGGCCGTGATCGTGCGCAACGTGCTGATGAGCCCAGGCTGGTACACCGCCTACACCCCTTATCAGCCAGAAATTGCCCAGGGCCGTCTGGAAGCGCTGCTTAACTTCCAGCAACTGACCATCGACCTCACCGGTCTGGACCTGGCCAGCGCCTCGTTGCTGGACGAAGCCACCGCCGCGGCCGAAGCCATGGCCATGGCCAAGCGCGTGGCTAAGAGCAAGAGCAATCTGTTCTTCGTTGACCAGAACTGCCACCCGCAAACCCTCTCCGTGGTGCAGACCCGCGCCGAGGCCTTTGGCTTTGATGTGGTGGTGGACAGCATCGACAATCTGGCCAGTCATCAGGTGTTTGGCGCCTTGCTGCAGTACCCGGACAGCTTCGGCGAGATCCGCGACCTGCGCCCGCTGATCGAGCAACTGCACGCCCAGCAAGCCCTGGCGTGCGTGGCGGCCGACCTGCTCAGCCTGCTGCTGCTGACCCCGCCGGGTGAGTTGGGTGCCGACATCGTGCTCGGCAGCGCCCAGCGTTTCGGCGTACCGATGGGCTATGGCGGCCCGCATGCGGCCTTCTTCGCCTGCCGCGACGAGTACAAGCGCGCCATGCCGGGCCGCATCATCGGCGTGTCGAAAGACGCCCGTGGCAACACCGCCTTGCGCATGGCCCTGCAAACCCGCGAGCAGCACATCCGCCGCGAGAAGGCCAACTCCAACATCTGCACCGCCCAGGCGCTGCTGGCCAATATCGCCAGCTTCTACGCCGTCTACCACGGCCCGGCGGGCCTGAAGAACATCGCCCAGCGCGTGCAGCGCCTGACCGCCTTGCTGGCCGCCGGCCTTGCGCAGAAGGGCTTGCAGCGCCGCAACGCGCACTTCTTCGACACCCTGACCATCGACGTCGGCGACCAGCAGGCGGCGATCCTCGCCCGCGCCCATGTGCAGTGCATCAACCTGCGCGTGATCGACGCCACGACTCTGGGCGTCAGCCTGGACGAAACCTGCAACGCCGACACCCTGGCCAATCTGTTCGACCTGTTCCTCGGCGAAGAGCACGGTCTGGATGTCGCCGCCCTGGACGCCACCGACGTGCCGTCCGGCATCCCGGCTGCGCTGGTACGCACCTCGGCGTACCTGACCCACCCGGTGTTCAACACCCACCACAGCGAAACCGAAATGCTGCGTTATTTGAAGCAGCTGGAGATCAAGGACCTGGCCCTCAACCAGTCGATGATCCCGCTCGGCTCCTGCACCATGAAGCTCAACGCCACCAGCGAGATGATCCCGATCACCTGGCCGGAATTCGCCAACCTGCACCCCTTCGTGCCGACTGAACAGGCCGAAGGTTATAAGCTGATGATCGACGAGCTGGAGGCCTGGCTGTGCGCCGTCACCGGTTTCGACGCCATCTGCATGCAGCCCAACTCGGGCGCCCAGGGTGAGTACGCCGGTTTGCTGGCAATCCGCAAATACCACGAAAGCCGTGGCGATACGCACCGCAATATCTGCCTGATCCCGGCCTCGGCCCACGGCACCAACCCGGCGTCGGCGCAGATGGCCAGCATGCGCGTGCAGATCGTCGAGTGCGACACCCAGGGCAACGTCGACCTCGACGACCTGAAGAAGAAAGCCTTTGAGGCCGGCGAGCAGTTGTCCTGCCTGATGGCCACTTACCCCTCGACCCACGGCGTGTACGAGGAAGGCATTCGCGAAATCTGCGAAGTCATCCACGCCCACGGCGGCCAGGTGTACATGGACGGCGCCAACCTCAACGCCCAGGTGGGCCTGACCCGTCCGGCCGACATCGGCGCCGACGTGTCGCACATGAACCTGCACAAGACGTTCTGTGTTCCTCACGGCGGTGGCGGCCCAGGCATGGGCCCGATCGGCGTGCGTGCGCATCTGGCGCCGTTTGTCGCCGATCACCCGGTGGTCAAGATCGACGGCCCGAACCCCGGCAACGGCGCGGTCAGCGCAGCCCCCTGGGGCAGCGCGAGCATCCTGCCGATCAGCTGGATGTACATCGCCATGATGGGTCCGCAGTTGGCTGACGCCACTGAAGTGGCGATCCTCAACGCCAACTACCTGAAAGAAAAACTCAGCGCCGCCTACCCGGTGCTGTTCAGCGGCCGTAATGGCCGGGTAGCGCATGAGTGCATCATCGACCTGCGCCCGCTTAAGGCGCAGACCGGGATCAGCGAAGAAGACGTCGCCAAGCGCCTGATGGACTACGGCTTCCACGCCCCGACCATGTCGTTCCCGGTGCCGGGCACGCTGATGATCGAGCCGACCGAAAGCGAGTCCAAGCATGAGCTGGATCGTTTTATCGAAGCCATGCTCAGCATTCGCGCCGAGATCGCCAAGGTCGAAGCCGGCGAGTGGCCAGCCGAGAGCAACCCGCTCAAGGGCGCGCCGCACACCCTGGCCGATGTCACCGGCGTGTGGCAGCGGCCGTACAGCATCAGCGATGCCGTCACGCCGTCGCAGCACACCCGCGACCACAAGTACTGGCCAACGGTGAACCGCGTCGACAACGTCTATGGCGACCGTAACCTGCACTGCGCCTGTGTGCCGGTGGAGGACTATCGCTAAGCGTTAGCCGCACACGACAAGGCCGCCCATTGGGCGGCCTTGTCGTTTAGCGAAAGCGCCACAGGTGTAGCCCGGATTTTATCCGGGAGTGCAGGTGCAGGACGAAGAGCGCCGCGGATTTTATCCGGGCTACAAAAATGCCGTTCACTTGGCTTGAGTGAACGGCATTGCGGCTGTGGCGTTGTTGGCGGCGGAGCTTAGGCCGGCTCGACCTTGAGCAATACACCGTCCTGGCCGACCACCTTGATCGACGTGCCGGCCGGTAGATCGGGGCCGATCACCAGCCACAGCGAGTCGGCCGCCTTGATCTTGCCGCGGCCGCCGACGATGGCCTCGTGCAGGACAAACTGGCGGCCGAGAAACTCACTGCCGCGCTGGTTCAGCCCCGGCTGGTCGGAGGGTTTGGCCGCCGCGCGTTGGCGTCGCCACCAGAGCCATGCGGTAAGGATCGACAGACAGCCGAACAGCAACAACTGCCAGGCCCAGGGCAGGCCAGGGAACAGGTACAGCAAGACGCCGACGATGGCGGCGGCCAGGCCGGTCCACAACAGATAACCGCCGACCCCGAACACCTCGAGGATCAGCAGCACGCTGGCGAAGGCCAGCCAGTCCCAGAAGGACAGGTTTTGCAGGTAGTCCCACATAATCAGGCCTTCTTGTCGCCGAATGTGGCTTTGACGATTTCGCCAATGCCGCCGATCGAGCCGATCATCTGGCTGGCTTCCAGCGGCATCAGGATCACCTTGCTGTTGTCGGCGGCGGCCAGTTTGCCGAGGGCGTCGATGTACTTCTGCGCGACGAAGTAGTTGACCGCCTGCACGTTACCGGCGGCAATTGCCTCCGACACCATGCGCGTGGCTTCCGCTTCGGCCTGGGCCGCCCGTTCGCGGGCTTCGGCTTCGAGGAAGGCGGCCTGACGCTGGCCTTCGGCTTCGAGAATCTGCCCCTGCTTCTTGCCCTCGGCGGTGAGGATCGCCGCGGCGCGCAGGCCTTCGGCTTCGAGGATTTGCGCACGCTTGATGCGTTCGGCTTTCATCTGCCCGGACATCGCGGCCATCAGGTCGGCGGGCGGGCTGATGTCCTTGATCTCGATACGGGTGATCTTGATGCCCCAGGGCGCGGTGGCTTCGTCCACGGTCTTGAGCAGGCGCTCGTTGATCGCGTCGCGCTGGCCGAGCATGGCATCCAGCTCCATGGAACCGAGCACGGTGCGGATATTGGTCATCACCAGGTTGCGGATCGCGTGTTCGAGGT
>DAITLT010000192.1:3810-6646 GCA_036835505.1 Pseudomonas sp. | reverse complement strand
CCGGCGGACAGCGCGTAGGTGCCGACCATGATGCGGCGTTTCACTTCCGCGCCGAAGCCTTCGCCACGGGAGCGCTTGTACAGGTCTTCGAGGTTGACCGGGTTTTCGCAGCGGTAGCCGAAGCGCACGCCGTCGAAGCGCGACAGGTTGGAGCTGGCCTCGGCCGGGGCGATCACGTAGTAGGCGGGAATCGCGTGCTGCATATTCGGCAGGCTGATGTCCTTGACGCTGGCGCCGAGCTTTTTCAGCGTCTCGACCACGGCCATGACCTTGTCGGCGATGCGCGCATCGAGGCCGGCACCGAAGTATTCCTTGGGCAGGCCGATGCGCAGGCCGTTAAGCGGCTGGCTGAGGGCGGCCAGGTAGTCGTCGAGCGGTTGATCGACGCAGGTACTGTCCTTGGCATCGAAACCGGCCATGGCTTGCAGCAGCAGGGCGCAGTCTTCGGCGGTGCGGGCCAGTGGGCCGCCCTGGTCGAGGCTGGAGGCGTAGGCAATCATGCCCCAGCGCGAGACGCGGCCGTAGGTCGGCTTGAGGCCGGTGAGGTTGGTCAGCGCGGCGGGTTGGCGGATCGAGCCGCCGGTGTCGGTGCCGGTGGCGGCCGGGATCAGGCGGGCAGCCACGGCGGCGGCCGAGCCACCGCTGGAGCCGCCCGGTACACGGCTCAGGTCCCAGGGGTTTTTCACCGCGCCGTAGTGGCTGGACTCGTTGGCCGAGCCCATGGCGAACTCGTCCATGTTCAGCTTGCCCAGGGTCACGGTGCCTGCCGCGGCGAGTTTTTCGACCACGGTGGCGTCGTAGGGCGCCTTGAAGCCGCTGAGGATCTTCGAGCCGCAGCTGGTCAGCACGTCTTTGCTGCAGAACAGGTCCTTGTGGCCGATCGGTGCGCCGAGCAGGGCGCCGCTTTCGCCGGCGGCGCGGCGGGCGTCTGCGGCCTTGGCCTGGCTCAGGGCCAGCTCGTCGGTGAGGCTGATAAAGCTGTTGAGCTGCGGGTCGAGGGCCTTGATCCGGGCCAGCAGGGTTTGCGCCAACTCTGCGGCGGAAAACTGTTTGGCGGCCAGGGCGCGCGCGATCTCGGCGAGGGTCAGTTGCTGCATATCCATTACTCGATCACCTTGGGAACCAGATACAGGCCGTTTTCCACGGCCGGGGCGATGGCCTGGTAGGCGTCGCGGTGGTTGCTTTCGGTTACCCGGTCGGCGCGCAGGCGCTGGGTGGCTTCCAGCGGGTGGGCCAGGGGCTCGATGCCGGTGGTGTCGACCGCCTGCATGGCGTCGATCAGGCCGAGGATGTTGTTCAAGGTGGCGGTGGTTTGCGGAATATCAGCATCATTCAGGCCGAGGCGGGCCAGGTGAGCGATTTTTTCCACGTCGGAGCGTTCAAGCGCCATCGGGGGTCTCCAATTAATAAGAGCGGCCAATCAACAAGCGTTGTCAGCGGGGGTGTGGCGGGCTGACCGGACAAAGAAAATTAAGCGGCGTGAGCACGATATGCGGCTCTGGTGGTCATATGCCGCGATACAGGGCTGCAAGACCGGGGAAAGCGGCAATCTACCATATTGGCGCCTTGCCCAAAATCCCTGTCGTTGTTAGAGTTTGCCGCACTTTTTACCCGTGCATTTATACCAGCGCGTTGCTTAGGGTCCCTCTCCCATGTTCAAGAAATTGCGTGGCATGTTTTCCAGCGATCTGTCGATCGACCTGGGCACTGCCAATACCCTGATTTACGTGCGCGAGCGCGGTATTGTGCTCAATGAACCGTCCGTTGTGGCGATTCGCACCAGCGCCAATAACCAGAAGAGCGTGGTGGCCGTGGGAACCGAGGCCAAGCGCATGCTCGGTCGCACGCCGGGCAATATCGCCGCCATCCGGCCGATGAAGGACGGCGTGATCGCCGACTTCAGCGTCTGCGAGAAGATGCTCCAGTATTTCATCAATAAAGTGCATGAAAACAGCTTCCTGCAGCCCTCGCCGCGGGTGCTGATTTGCGTGCCGTGCAAATCCACCCAGGTCGAGCGCCGCGCCATTCGTGAATCGGCCCTCGGTGCCGGTGCTCGCGAAGTGTTCCTGATCGAAGAACCAATGGCTGCGGCCATCGGCGCCGGCCTGCCGGTTGAAGAGGCACGCGGCTCGATGGTCGTGGACATCGGCGGCGGCACCACCGAAATCGCCCTGATCTCGCTGAATGGCGTGGTCTATGCCGAGTCCGTGCGCGTCGGTGGCGACCGTTTCGACGAAGCCATCATCACCTATGTGCGCCGTAACTACGGTTCGCTGATCGGCGAATCCACCGCCGAGCGGATCAAGCAGGAAATCGGCACCGCCTATCCAGGCGGGGAAGTGCGCGAAGTTGACGTGCGCGGCCGTAACCTGGCCGAAGGCGTGCCGCGCGCCTTCACCCTGAACTCCAACGAGGTGCTGGAAGCCTTGCAGGAATCCCTGGCGACCATCGTCCAGTCGGTGAAGAGCGCCCTGGAGCAATCGCCGCCGGAGCTGGCCTCCGACATCGCCGAGCGTGGCCTGGTGCTGACCGGCGGTGGCGCCCTGTTGCGCGATCTGGACAAGCTGCTGTCCCAGGAAACCGGCCTGCCGGTGATCGTTGCCGAAGACCCGCTGACCTGTGTGGCGCGCGGTGGCGGCAAGGCCCTGGAGATGATGGATCGTCACACCATGGACCTGCTCTCCAGCGAGTAAGCTGCGCGCGGCCCGCCCCAGCCGCCGCGTGAGCTTAGCCTCGCCCGGCGGTTTGCTTCGGCCTCCGGCCTTGCGCCTAATTCTTGCGGCTTTGAGGAGCTCGCCATCAAACCGCTATTTGCCAAGGGACCTTCACTGGGTGT
>DAITLT010000192.1:0-3710 GCA_036835505.1 Pseudomonas sp. | reverse complement strand
GGCGTCGATCCCAATCCGTTCACCCAGCGCATCCTGATCGACAAGGGCGAAAAAGACGGCGTCTTCCTCGGCCAGCCGGTGCTTGATGCGCGCGGCCTGATGGGCCAGGTGGTGGAAGTCATGCCCTATTCGTCGCGGGTATTGCTGCTTACCGACACCACCCACAGCATTCCAATCCAGGTCAATCGCAACGGCCTGCGCGCGATTGCCGGCGGCACCGGCAACCCCGAGCGCCTGGAACTGCGCCATGTGGCCGACACCGCGGATATCAAGGAGGGCGATCTGCTGGTCAGCTCCGGCCTCGGTCAGCGCTTCCCGTCGGGCTACCCGGTGGCCACGGTGACCGAGGTGATTCATGACTCCGGCCAGCCGTTTGCCATCGTCCGCGCCATGCCCACCGCCGCCTTGAACCGCAGTCGCTATGTGCTGCTGGTGTTTACCGATGAGCGCAGCCCGGAGCAGCGCGCCAGCGATGCGGCCGAGGCCCAGGAGGCGGCCGATCAGGCCGATGCGGCAACGCCCGCCGCACCGGCCGCAGCGAGCACGCCAGGGGAGGCACACTGATGGTCGGGCCACGTTCACGCAATCTGTGGGTTATCTGGCTCAGCTTCGCCCTGGCCTTGCTGCTCAGTGTGGTGCCGCTGCCGGCCTTTATGGAAACCGGGCGGCCGCTGTGGCTGGCGCTGTTTCTCAGCGTGTGGACCCTGGAGTTACCCCACCGGGTGGGCATGACCACGGCCTGGGTGCTGGGCCTGGCGGCGGATGTGCTGTACGGCAGCTTGCTGGGGCAGAACGCGCTGATCCTGACCTTTATTACCTTCCTGGTGCTTAGCCTGCACCAGCGCCTGCGCATGTTCCCCATGTGGCAGCAAAGCCTGGTGCTGCTGGTGGTGTTTGGCCTGGCGCAGCTGGTGCAGCTGTGGCTCAACGCCCTGACCGGCAATCGCCCGCCGACCCTGCTGTTTATCCTGCCGGCGCTGGTCAGTGCGCTGTTGTGGCCGTGGGTTTACGCCGCGCTGCGGATGATCAGGCAACGCCTGGGTGTCAACTAAACGCCGCTTGGCGACGCAACAGGGAGGGGCGCATATGAGCAGGCTTTATCTGGCCTCGGGTTCACCGCGGCGGCGCGAGTTGCTGGCGCAGATCGGCGTGCCGTTCAGCACCTTGCCTAGCGTTATCGATGAAACGCCGTTGCCCAATGAGGCTGCCGATGCCTACGTGCAGCGCCTGGCCTGGGCCAAGGCGCAGGCCGGGTTGGCCGCACTCGCCGCGTCGGATGCGGCGGTGGCGATGGAGATCGGCGCCGACGGCGTGCTGATGAGGCGGTGGTGCTGGGTGCCGACACCAGTGTGGTGCTGCACGGGCGGATTCTCGGCAAGCCCGAGAGCCGTGCCGATGCCTTGGCCATGCTCGCCGCCTTGTCCGGGCAAACCCATGAGGTGTTGACCGCCGTGGCCCTGGCCAACAGCCAGCGCTGCGCGGTGCGGATGGTCAGCAGTCAGGTTCGCTTTCGCCCCCTGAGTACGGCCGAGATCGAGGCCTACTGGGCCAGCGGTGAGCCCCAGGACAAGGCCGGCAGTTATGCCATCCAGGGCCTTGGCGCGGTGTTTGTGGCTGATCTGCATGGCAGTTTTTCCGCCGTGGTCGGCCTGCCATTGTGCGAAACTGCGGCATTGCTCGCCGATTTCGGCATCCCCTGCTGGCAGCGTCCAAGTGAGACCGTGCAATGAGCGAAGAGATTCTGATCAATATCACGCCGATGGAATCGCGGGTGGCGGTGGTGGAAAACGGCGTGCTGCAGGAAGTGCATGTCGAGCGCACGCAAAAACGCGGCATCGTCGGCAATATCTATAAAGGCAAGGTGGTGCGGGTGCTGCCGGGCATGCAGGCGGCGTTTGTCGATATTGGCCTGGAGCGTGCGGCCTTTATCCATGCCGGCGAAATCGCCAGCCGTGACGGCACCTCCAGCGACAACATCAGTGCCCTGGTTCACGAAGGCCAGAGCCTGGTGGTGCAGGTCACCAAGGACCCGATTGGCACTAAAGGCGCGCGCCTGACCACCCAGTTGTCGGTGCCCTCGCGCTATCTGGTGTATATGCCGCGCACCAGCCATGTCGGCATCTCCCTGAAGATTGAGGAAGAGGCCGAGCGCGAGCGGCTCAAGCGCGTGGTCGCCGAGTGCGTGGCGGCGGAGGGGATTGTCGAGGTCGGCGGGTTTATCCTGCGCACCGCCGCCGAAGGTGCCGGCGCCGATGAAATCCTCATGGATATTCGCTATGTGCGCCGCCTCTGGGAGCAGATCCGCGGGCAGATGCAGAGCGCATCAACGCCCACGGTGATCTACGAGGACCTGAGCCTGGCCCTGCGCACCCTGCGCGACCTGGTCAACCCGAAGATCGAGAAAATCCGCATCGACTCGCGGGAAACCTTCCAGAAGATCGTGCAGTTTGTCGAAGAGCTGATGCCGGAGATTGCCGATCGCCTCGAGCATTACCCCGGCGAGCGGCCGATCTTCGATCTGTACGGCGTCGAGGACGAGGTGCAGAAGGCCCTGGAGCGCAAGGTGCCGCTGAAGTCCGGCGGTTATCTGATTGTCGATCCGGCCGAGGCCATGAGCACCATCGACGTCAACACCGGGGCCTTTGTCGGCCATCGCAATCTTGAAGAAACCATCTTCAAGACCAACCTCGAAGCGGCCATCACCATTGCTCGCCAACTGCGCCTGCGCAACCTGGGCGGGATCATCATCATCGACTTCATCGACATGGAAGATGAGGAGCACCAGCGCCAGGTGCTGCGCACCCTGGAGAAGCAGCTGGAGCGCGACCACGCCAAGACCAATATCATCGGCATCACCGAGCTGGGCCTGGTGCAGATGACCCGCAAGCGCACCCGCGAGAGCCTCGAACAGGTGCTCTGCGAGCCGTGCAGCAGTTGCCAGGGCCGCGGCAAGCTGAAGACCCCGGAAACCATCTGCTACGAGATCTTCCGTGAGATTCTGCGTGAAGCCCGTGCCTATCAGGCCGAGGGTTATATGGTGCTGGCCAACCAGAAAGTCATCGACCGCCTGCTGGATGAGGAGTCGGGCAATGTGGCCGACCTCGAGGCCTTTATCGGCCGCACCATCAAGTTCCAGGTCGAGGGCATGTATTCCCAGGAGCAGTACGATGTCGTTCTGCTCTAAGGCCGGCGTTTGATCTCGCTGCTGGGGCGCTGGCTGGCGCGCCTGTTGCGCCTGGGCCTGACCCTGTGCGGCCTGGGCCTGGTGCTGCTGGCCCTGTATGTCAGCCTGGGCCGTGAGCTGACGCCGCTGCTGGCCGAGTATCAAGCCGAGCTGGAGGCCCGCGCCCAGGCGGCGCTGGGCATGCCGCTGCGCATCGCCCGCCTGGAGGGTCGTTGGCAGAACTTTGCTCCAGTGCTGGTGGCCCATGATGTGAGCCTCGGCGAGGCCGACAGCAGCTTGCGTCTGGAGCAGGTGCGGGTGATTCCGAATGTGCTCGGCAGCCTGCTGAGCCTGCAACTGAAGATTGCCGATGTGCAGGTCGAAGGCTTGCAGATCCACCTGCAACAAGGCGCAGACGGCCAGTGGGCGGCCCAGGGTTTGCCGACGCGGGCGGCTGCCGAGCCGCTGGCGCCTGCGGCGATCCTGACCAGCCTGCAGCGCATCGGCTGGCTGTCGCTGCTCAACAGTCAGGTGATTGTCCAGGCCC
>DAITLT010000191.1:4467-6686 GCA_036835505.1 Pseudomonas sp. | reverse complement strand
GAGATCCAGTAGCCTTCCTTGCCACGCGGATTGACCACCTTGACCGGCGCCGCCGCGCGGGCGCGATGACCGAGGCGGGTCAGCTGCACGCCGCGGATGTGATCCAACGGCAAATTGGGCACATTGACGTTGAGCACGGTGCGCGGTGGCAGATCGAGATTGGCGTGGGCTTCCAGCAACTTGCGGGCGAAATAGGCGGCAGTCGGCAGGTTATCCGGCTGGCGCGATAACAGCGAAAAGGCAAACGCCGGGCGCTGCAGAAAACGGCCTTCCAGGGCGGCGGCGACGGTGCCCGAATAGAGCACGTCATCGCCCAGATTGGCGCCCAGGTTGATCCCCGACACGACCATTTCCGGCACCGGCTCGAGCAGGCCATTGAGGCCCAGGTGTACGCAATCGGTGGGGGTGCCATTGAGGCTGATAAAGCCGTTGCTCAGCCACTGCGGATGCAGCGGCCGATCCAGGGTCAGCGAGCTGCTGGCGCCGCTTTTATCCTGATCCGGGGCGATCACTACGCACTCGGCATAATCCGCCAGCGCCGCATGCAGCGCTGCCAGGCCGGGTGCCGCCACCCCGTCATCATTGGAGATCAGAATACGCATGAAGTGTCCGTCTGCCCTGCAGGCAACAGATCGACCAGTTCGCGCACCACCACGGTGGCGAAGCATCCGGCCGGCAGGACGAATTCTAATTGCAGAATGTCAGGCTCCGGATAATGCCATGTCAAACCGCCGATGGGCAGACGCAGAATGCGCCGTTCGTGCGTCATGCCCGCATCGACCAGCCAGTCACACAACAGAGCTTCTTCACTCGCGAGGCTTTGCTCCAGCGACTGAACGGCAGCGCTGGCCGGCGACGGGCCGGCGCCCCACAGCGGGCCGGTCGGATGCAGGTCAAGAATCGCCAGGCGCGGGTCGCTGCATTCGGCCTCACCCGCCGGGAAGAAACTGCGGCTGTCGGTGAAGGCCAGCAGGTCGCCGACCTGGGCGCGCTGCCAACTGCCATCGGCCACGCGCGCGGCCAGCACTCGGTTGAACAGATAGCTGCGCGCCGCCGAGAGCACCCGCGAGCGGATATTGCGCTGCTCCGGCAACACCTTGGCGATGGCAAAGTTACGGGCCTGGCCAAGGTTACCGCCCTCATGGCCGAAGCGCTGGGTGCCGAAATAATTCGGCACGCCCTGGGTGGCGATCTGTTGCAAACGCGCATCCAGGGTCGCGTGATCGGCGGCCAACTGGGTCAGGCGCAAGGTAAAACCATTGGCCGCATGGGCGCCGCGCTGCAGCTTGCGTTTGTGCCGCACACTTTTGAGGATGCTTAAGGTCGGCCCTTCGGCCGTCGACAAGTCCGGATCGGCCTTGCCCGGCAACTGAATGCTGAACCACTGGCGGGTCAGGGCCTGACGATCCTTCAGGCCGGCATAGCTGACCGTGCGCAGCGGCACACCGGCGGCGCGGGCCAGACGCTTGGCGGCTTCCTCGGTGTTCAGCTCACGCTTTTCGACCCACAACCACAGATGCTCACCGGCGCCCTCCAGGGGAATATCCAGCACTTCGTCGACCTGAAAGTCTTCGGCAATCGCCTTCAACACCGCACGCCCGAGGGGCGGACCGTAGGCGCACGGGCCGAGCAATTCGAGTTCGTTCATGCGCTCACCAGCAACGCCACGGCGTGTACGGCGATGCCCTCTTCACGGCCGGTGAAGCCGAGCTTTTCCGTGTCGGTGATAGTGGCGGTCTTGACGTTGACCTGATCCAGCGCAACCTCAAGACCGTTCATAGGCTCACCAACAACGCCACCGCGTGTACGGCGATGCCCTCTTCACGGCCGGTGAAGCCGAGTTTTTCAGTGGTGGTGGCTTTGACGTTGACCTGATCCAAGGTGATATCCAGGTCGGCAGCAATCAGGTTGCGCATGGCGTCGATATGCGGCGCCATCTTGGGTGCCTGGGCGACGATGGTGGCGTCGACATTGCCCACCCGCCAGCCCTTGGCCTTGACCAGCCCCAGCACGTGACGCAGCAACACGCGGCTGTCGGCGCCTTTGAACTGCGGGTCGGTGTCCGGGAAGTGCTTGCCAATATCGCCCAGCGCCGCCGCGCCCAGCAGCGCATCGCTCAGGGCATGCAGCAACACGTCGCCATCGGAGTGGGCCAGCAAGCCGAATTTGTGCGCAATCTGCACGCCACCGAGGGTGACAAACTCGCCGTCGCAGAAGCG
>DAITLT010000191.1:0-4367 GCA_036835505.1 Pseudomonas sp. | reverse complement strand
TTGCGCAAGGCGCAGACCAGCGCGCCGTGACCACCCATGGAATGGCCGCTGATCCCGCGCCGTTGCGACACCGGCAAGTGCGCCTCAACCAACGCCGGCAGCTCGTGCACCACGTAGTCGTGCATCTGGTAATGGCGCGCCCAGGGTTGCTGGGTGGCATTCAGGTAAAAGCCCGCGCCCAGCCCAAAGTCCCAGGCACCCTCGGCATCATCCGCCACCTCGGGACCGCGCGGACTGGTGTCCGGCGCAACAATGACCAACCCCAGCTCGGCCGCCATGCGCTGGGCGCCGGCCTTGTGCATAAAGTTCTCGTCGGTGCAGGTCAGCCCCGACAACCAGTACAGCACCGGCAGGCTGGCGCCCTGCTCGGCCTGGGGCGGCAGGTAGACGCTGAACTGCATGTCGCAATCCAGCACGCGGGAGGCGTGCCGGTAGCGCTTTTGCCAGCCGCCGAAGCTTTTGTTACTGGAGATCATTTCCAGGCTCACGAACAACTCCTCTGGTGCAGGCTGGAAAACCGCGAAGCGCCTTCCAGCAGACAGCGTGGATGGGCAGTGCCTCCCACTCAACGAATCCCGGACTCAGAAGTGAATCACGGTGCGGATGCTCTTACCCTCATGCATCAGGTCGAAGGCGGTGTTGATCTCGTCCAGCGGCAGGTTGTGGGTAATAAAGGTATCCAGCGGAATCTCACCGCTCTGTGCTTTGGCCACATAGCCTGGCAATTCGGTACGCCCACGCACGCCGCCGAAGGCCGAACCGCGCCAGACCCGGCCGGTGACCAACTGGAACGGCCGGGTGCTGATTTCCTGGCCGGCGCCGGCCACGCCGATGATCACCGACTCGCCCCAGCCCTTGTGCGCACACTCCAGCGCGGCACGCATCAGCTGCACATTGCCGACGCATTCAAAGCTGTAGTCCACGCCGCCATCGGTCAACTCGACGATGACCTCCTGGATCGGCTTGGCGTAGTCCTTGGGGTTGATGCAATCGGTGGCACCCAACTGCTTGGCAATTTCGAACTTGGCTGGATTGATGTCGATGGCGATGATGCGGCCGGCCTTGGCCATGCTCGCGCCGATGATGGCCGCCAGGCCGATGCCGCCCAGGCCGAAGATCGCCACGCTGGCGCCCTCTTCCACCTTGGCGGTGTTCAACACCGCGCCGATGCCGGTGGTGACGCCGCAGCCGAGCAGGCAGACCTTCTCCAGCGGCGCCTCCTTGGGGATTTTCGCCAGGGCAATTTCCGGCAATACGGTGTACTCGGAGAACGTCGAGCAGCCCATGTAGTGATAAATCGGCTGACCCTGATAGGAGAAACGGCTGGTGCCGTCGGGCATCACGCCACGGCCCTGGGTGCTGCGAATCGCCTGGCAAAGGTTGGTCTTGCCGGATTTGCAGAACTTGCACTCGCGGCATTCGGCTGTGTACAGCGGGATCACGTGATCGCCCACCGCCAGGGAGGTCACGCCCTCGCCCACCGCCTCAACGATACCGCCGCCTTCATGGCCGAGAATGCACGGGAAGATGCCTTCCGAGTCTTCACCGGACAAGGTGTAGGCGTCGGTATGGCACACGCCGGTGGCGACGATACGCACCAACACTTCACCGGCCTTGGGCGGCGCCACGTCGACCTCGACGATTTGCAGCGGTTGGTTGGCAGCAAAAGCAACGGCGGCACGGGACTTGATCATGGGACTCTCCAGCAAAATGAAGGATGGCGCGCAGTGTAGATCAGCGCACCAGGGGAAATACTTAACTGCACCAAGCCTTAACGCCCGCGTTACACCGCCTAGGGTTCGCCGTCCAGGCGCCGCGTGGTCACACAACAAACCGCGTAGAAGCCAGCTTGCTGGCGATCGAGAGGCAAGCGCATGCCAGCAAGCGGGCGCCTACAGGGCTGCTTTACCGGGCCAGGCTCTACCTATAAAGCTGCGGGTTGATTGTTCATAAATGCGCAGGCAAACGCCCAACGGATAGCCCGGCCCCTCAACGCTGCAGGGCAGGACTTAGGCGCAGCATGTCCAGCGCCGCATCCACCAGCGCCTCGGCCTCTTCAGCCAGGGCGAAGCTATCCGGCACCAGCAACCATTGGGCGACGATGCCATCGATATAGCCGTGCAGGCTGATCACCGCCCGCGGGATATGCAAATTGGCCGGCAACTGGCCGCGGTGTACCGCGTTGCCCAAAGACAGCTCGATGCGCCCGTTGCAGCTCAGATAAGCGCTCTGCCGCTGTTGGCGCAGGTCGCACATGGCATCGGTGAACTCGCATTTATGGATGAGGATTTCATTGATCCGACGGATCTTCGCATCCAGTTCCACCTGCTTGAACAGCTTGATCAGCAACAGACGCAGACAGCCGAGCGGATCGACCTCATCCTCACTTTCACTGGCCTTGGCCAGCTCGTCCAAAGGCTCGTGCAGGGTATCCAGCAGGGCCTGAACCAGGTCGGCCTTGTTGCTGAAATGCCAATAGATGGCGCCACGGGTGACGCCGGCAATCGCCGCAATCTCGGCCAGGGTGGTGTGCGCCATGCCGCGCTGATGAAACGCCTGCTCGGCGGCTTCAAGAATCTGGCTGCGGGTTTTCTGCGCATCTTCCTTGGTACGACGAACCATTTCGACCTCCCTCGGCAACAGCCAGGCTATTGCAACAGTTACTCGGCATTACGGCGCTTAAGTACATTTAATGCAACAGATTGTGCCGGCAAAGCGCATTTACAAACAAGCATGCACGTAAGTATATTTCCCGGCATCTTACCCGTCTAACCATTCGTTCAGCTTTTTCTGCCCGAACGCATCCCCGCCTTGCCGCTTCGAGGTCTGCATGTCATCCAAGCCCGCCGTTCCCGCCCTGCTCCTGGCCATCAGCCTGACCACCCTGCTCAGCGCCTGCAAAGAGCAGCCGGCCACCGCCGCCGCGCCGCCACCCAAGGTCGGCGTGATCACCCTGCAACCCCAGGCATTTGCCCTCACCTCCGAGCTGCCAGGGCGCACCAGTGCCTATCGCGTCGCCGAAGTGCGGCCGCAGGTCAACGGCATCATTCTCAAGCGCCTGTTCACCGAGGGCCGCGAAGTAAAAGCCGGTCAGCAGCTGTACCAGATCGACCCGGCACTCTATGCCGCGACCCTGAAAAGCGCCCAGGCCACCTTGCAGTCCAGCCAGTCACTGGCCGAGCGTTATCAATTGCTGGTGGATGAACAAGCCGTCAGTCGCCAGGCGTTCGACGAAGCGCGGGCCAAGCAGATGGAAGCCGAGGCCGCGCTGCAAACCGCCACCATCAACCTGCGCTACACCAAGGTGCTGGCGCCGATCGGCGGGCGCATCGGCCGCTCGGCAGTCAGCGAAGGCGCGCTGGTGAGCAATGGCCAAAGCACCGCCATGGCGGTGATCCAGCAGCTCGACCCGATCTACGTTGACGTCACCCAGTCGTCCCTGGAAATCCTCAAGCTACGCAACGACCTGGCCAGCGGCCGCCTGCAAAAGGCCGGCAACAACGCCGCCACGGTCAAATTGCTGCTGGAAGACGGCAGCGAGTACCCGCAAGCCGGCCAACTGGAATTCTCCGAAGTGTCGGTCGATCCCGGCACCGGTTCCGTGACCCTGCGCGCGGTCTTCCCCAACCCCAAGTATGACCTGCTGCCGGGCATGTTCGTGCATGCACAACTGCAAGCTGGGGTCAGCGCCCAGGCCATTCTCGCTCCGCAACAAGGCGTGACCCGCAACCTCAAAGGCCAGCCCACCGCTCTGGTGGTCAATCAGCACGACCAGGTGGAACTGCGCGAGCTGCAAGCCGAACGCACCGCGGGCAATGCCTGGCTGATCAATCAAGGCCTGCAGGCCGGTGACCGGCTGATTGTCGAGGGCCTGCAGTTCGTCAAACCTGGCATTACGGTGACGGTCAGCGAGGCCAGCAATCTCACACCCGCCGCCCCAGTTGCGAGCAAAACCGCCGGCACAGGGGAATAAGCGATGTCGAAATTCTTTATCGACCGGCCGATTTTTGCCTGGGTGATTGCCCTGGTGATCATGCTGGTGGGCGGCCTATCGATCCTCAAGCTGCCGATCAACCAATACCCGAGCATCGCCCCGCCGGCGATCGCCATCGCCGTCAGCTACCCCGGCGCCTCCGCGCAAACGGTGCAGGACACCGTGGTGCAGGTGATCGAGCAGCAGCTCAACGGCATCGACAACCTGCGCTATGTCACCTCGGAAAGTAACTCCGACGGCAGCATGACCATCACCGCCACCTTCAATCAGGGCACCAGCCCCGACACCGCCCAGGTGCAGGTGCAGAACAAGCTCAATCTGGCCACCCCGCTGCTGCCGCAAGAGGTGCAGCAGCAAGGCATTCGCGTGACCA
>DAITLT010000190.1:0-6780 GCA_036835505.1 Pseudomonas sp. | reverse complement strand
GGCGTGGCTTTCCTGGGTGGCGATAAAGCGCGTGCCGAGGTAAGCGAGATCGGCACCGAGCAACTGCGCGGCGAGAATCTCGTGGCCGTGGTTGAGGCAGCCGGCCAGCAGCAGGGTCTTGTCGAAGAACTGGCGGATTTCGGCGATCAGGGCAAACGGGCTCCAGGTGCCGGCGTGGCCACCGGCGCCGGCGGCCACCGCGATCAGGCCATCGACCCCGGCTTCGGCGGCTTTTTCGGCGTGCCGGCGAGTGGTCACGTCGTGGAACACCAGGCCACCGTAGCTGTGTACGGCATCCACCACTTCCTTCACGGCGCCGAGGCTGGTGATGATGATCGGCACGCGCTTTTCCACGCAGATGGCCAGGTCGGCCTGCAGACGCGGGTTGCTGTGGTGAACGATCAGGTTGACTGCGTAGGGCGCCGCATCGTTATGCAGGCCGGCCTGGATTTCCTCCAGCCAGGCGCGAAAGCCGCTGCTGTCGCGCTGATTGAGGGCGGGAAAGCTGCCGACTACACCGCTGTTGCAGCAGGCCAGTACCAGTTGCGGGTTGGACACCAGAAACATCGGCGCCGCCACTACGGGCAGGCGCAGGCGTTGTTGCAGCAAAGTCGGCAGGGACATGGCTATTCCTCTTGTTGGTAAGACATGGAGTTAGAACGGTTTGACCACCACGAGAATCACGATGGCTAGCAGGAACAGCACAGGCACCTCGTTGAACCAACGGAAGAACACGTGGCCACGGGCATTTTCGCCACGGGCAAAGGCGCGCAATTGCGCGCCGCAGAGGTGCTGATAGCCGACCAGAATGGCGACCAGGGTCAGTTTCACGTGCAGCCAGCCCATGCTCAGCCAGGCGGGATTGAGGTACAGCAGCCAGGCGCCGAGGATCAGGGTGGCCAGCATCGACGGCTGCATGATGCCGCGGTAGAGCTTGCGCTCCATCACGCAGAAGCGCTCGCGGCTGAGCGCATCGCTGCTCATGGCGTGGTAGACGAACAGGCGGGGCAGGTAGAACAGCCCGGCAAACCAGCAGACCATGGCGATGATGTGCAGGGCTTTCAGCCAGAGGTAAAGCATGGGGTGACTCCACGGGACAAAGTCTGCCGATAGTAGAGGCAAGCACCGCCGCGCGTCACCTTGCGCAGCCCTGGCCGGTGGCGAAAGCGCGAGACAGACGCGCCTTGTTGTTGGCTGGCTGGGCCTGCGCCCGTATCATCGGCAGCTTTCCACTGGGTTGGTTCGAGGGGCGGGTCATGGTCAAGGTAGGTATTGTCGGCGGCACGGGCTACACCGGGGTCGAGTTGTTGCGTTTGCTGGCTCAGCACCCGGAAGCACAAGTGGCGGTGATTACCTCGCGCTCCGAAGCCGGGGTGAGGGTGGCGGACATGTACCCGAACCTGCGCGGTCACTATGATTCGCTGGCGTTCAGCGTGCCGGACAGCGCCACCCTCGGCGCCTGTGACGTGGTGTTCTTCGCCACCCCCCACGGTGTTGCCCATGCCCTGGCCGGTGAGTTGCTGGCGGCGGGCACCCAGGTTATCGACCTGTCGGCAGACTTCCGCCTGCAGGATGCCGAGGAGTGGGCCAAGTGGTACGGCCAGCCCCATGGCGCCCCTGAGTTATTGCCGGAGGCGGTATACGGCCTACCGGAAGTCAATCGTGAGCAGATTCGCCAGGCGCGCCTGATCGCGGTAGCCGGCTGCTATCCGACGGCCACCCAATTGGGCTTCCTGCCGTTGCTGGAGGCGGGGCTGGCGGACAACAGCCGCTTGATCGCCGACTGCAAGTCCGGGGTCAGCGGTGCCGGTCGTGGCGCCAGTGTCGGTTCGCTGTTCAGCGAAGCGGGCGAGAGCATGAAGGCCTACGGGGTCAAGGGTCATCGTCATCTGCCGGAAATCACCCAGGGCTTGCGTCGTGCCGCGGGCGGGAATGTGGGGCTGACCTTTGTGCCGCACCTGACCCCGATGATTCGTGGCATTCACGCCACCCTGTATGCCACCGTGGTCGATCAGGCGGTAGATCTGCAGGCGTTGTTCGAGCAACGTTATGCCAACGAGCCGTTTGTCGATGTGCTGCCGGCCGGCAGTCATCCGGAAACCCGCAGCGTGCGCGGCGCCAACGTCTGCCGTCTGGCCGTGCATCGCCCGCAGGGCGGTGATCTGGTGGTGGTGCTCTCGGTGATCGATAACCTGGTCAAGGGCGCGTCGGGCCAGGCGGTGCAGTGTATGAACATCCGTTGCGGTCTGGATGAGCGCATGGGGCTGATGCAGGCGGCGCTGCTGCCCTGAAGATATTGATCGCCAGCGCCAGTCTGCGGGCGGAGAATAGTTGACCAGTTTTGTAGGGTAAGCGGATAATGCAAGGCCTAAGCAGTATGGCGCGTAGCGTCGGGAGAACAGCAGCATGAGCGTCGAAACCTTCACACCCACTCTCTTGCAGTTCACTCAGGGTGCTGCCAGCAAGGTGAAGAGCCTGGTTGAAGAGGAGGGTAACCCGCGCCTGAAGTTGCGGGTGTTCGTCACCGGCGGCGGCTGTTCGGGCTTTCAGTACGGTTTTACCTTCGATGACGAGATGGCCGACGATGACACCGTGGTCGAGCGCGAAGGTGTGAGCCTGGTGGTCGATCCGATGAGCTTTCAATATCTGGTCGGCGCCGAGGTGGACTATCAGGAAGGCCTGGAAGGTTCGCGCTTCGTGATCAAGAATCCGAATGCCTCCAGCACCTGCGGTTGCGGTCAGTCGTTCTCGATCTGATAGGTTCGCCGTGTATCACCTGCAATGCCGCGCCCTGTGCGCGGCATTGTCGTTTCTGCGTCATGGCTTGTGCGGCTTAGGCCGGGTAGATGGCGCCGAGTACGCGCAGGCCACGAGCGCCGGTGACGCTGGGGCGATTGGCGGGAATCTGCTCAAGGCAGCAATGGGCCAGCCAGGCGAAGGCCATGGCCTCCACCCAGTCCGGTGGCACGCCTTGCGCGGTGGTGCTGCTGACCTGAGCGCTCGGTAGTAGGCTTTGCAGGCGGCGCATCAGGGCGCCGTTATGGGCGCCGCCACCGCAGACCAGCAGGGTTTCGGTGGTTTGCTGGGCGGCGGTGAGTGCGTCGATGATGCTCTGCGCCGTCAGCTCCAGCAGGGTGGCTTGCACGTCGGCGGGCGCATAGGGCGGCAGTTGCGCCAGGTGTTGCTGCAGCCATTCCAGGCTGAACAGTTCGCGGCCGGTGCTTTTCGGGCCGTGGGTCTGGAAGAACGGATCACTGAGCAACGCATGCAGCAGTGCCGGGATCACCTCGCCGCTGGCGGCCCAGGCGCCGTCACGGTCGAAGCGCTCGCCGTACTGCAGTTGAATCCAGGCGTCGAGCAATACGTTGCCCGGCCCGCAATCAAAACCATGCACGGGGCGTTCGGGTTGCAACAGGCTGAGGTTGCTGAAACCACCGACATTCAGCACTGCACAGCGCTGGCCGGTGGCAAACAGGGCTTCATGGAAGGCCGGCACCAGGGGCGCACCTTGGCCGCCGGCGGCGATGTCGCGCCGGCGGAAGTCGCTGACCACACTGATGCCGGTTAGCTCGGCGAGTAGGGCCGGGTTGCCAATCTGAATGCTGAAACCGCGGGCGGGTTCGTGGCGAATGGTCTGGCCATGGCTGCCAATGGCGCGAATGTCAGAGGGCTGCAGTTGTTGTTCAGCCAGCAGGGTCTGAATGCCCTGCGCCGCCAGCTCGACCCAGCGCTGCTCGGCCAGTGCGGCCCGCGCCAGCTCATCCGGCCCGGAGCTGCACAAGGCAAGCAGCTCTGCATGCAGTGTCGCCGGCATGGGCAGGTAATGGGTGGCGATCAGGCGGGTGTGTTGGTCTTGCTCGATCAGGGCGATGTCCAGGCCATCGAGGCTGGTTCCGGACATTACCCCCAGATAACGCGGCATCGACTGTTAGCGTTTGTTCAGGGCGAGCATGCTGGATTTTTCCTGGTCCATGCGCGCCAGCAACGGCTTGCTCTGTTGCAGGAAACGCTGCTTCTCCGCACGGGCAATCGGATCGGCCATGGCGGTTTTGATGCTCAGCGGGTTGACATGACGACCATTGACCTGGAATTCGTAATGCAGGTGTGGCCCGGTGGATAGGCCGGTGGTGCCGATGTAGCCGATGATCTGCCCCTGCTTGACGCTGGTGCCGGTTCGCACGCCTTTGGCGAAGCCCTGCATATGGCCGTAGAGGGTCTTGTAGTTGTTGCCGTGCTGGATGATCACTGCATTGCCATAGCCGCCGTGACGGCCGGCCAGCATGACTCGACCATCGCCGGCGGCTTTGATTGGGGTGCCGCGTGGCGCAGCGTAATCGACACCCTTGTGGGCGCGGATTTTGTTCAGGATCGGGTGGCGGCGGCCCATGGAGAAGCCGGAGCTGATGCGCGCGAAGTCTACCGGGGTGCGGATAAAGGCTTTACGCATGCTGTTGCCGTCAGCGGTGTAATAGCTGGTGGCACCTTGTTTGTTGGTGTAGCGCACGGCGGTGAAGGTCTTGCCGCGATTGATAAAGCGGGCGGAAAGGATATTGCCGTTGGCGATCGGCTTGCCGTTGACCACTTTCTGCTCGTAGACCACTTCGAACTCGTCGCCGCGGCGGATGTCCTCAGCAAAGTCGATGTCGTAGCCGAACACGTTGGCCATGTCCATCGCCAGGCTATAGGGCAGGCCGGCGCGCTGGGCTGATTGGGAGAGGGAGCTGTTGATCACGCCGCGAGCATAGGCGGAGCGCACTTCAGGCTTGATCAGCTCACGCTTGAAGGCATAGCCCTTGTCGGTCTTGCTCAGGCTGATGCTCTCAAGGTCGCTGAGTTTGCTGCGCAGGTTTGCCAGGTGACCGTCGGCGGTTAATTCAAACTGCAACTCTTGGCCGACATTCAGGCGACTGAAACGCTTGGCGTCCTTGCTGCTGTTGACCACGTCATGCAGCTCATTGGAGGACAGGCCGACTTTGGCAAATACCGTTGAAAGAGTGTCGCCTTTACCGACCGTGATGCTCTTGTGTAGCGGGTCTACGGGCGTGCTGGCGGTCGTTGAAGCGGCTGGGGTGTCTGTGGTTTTAGCGAAGGGTTGCGAGCTTTCGGCGGCAGTGACTGCGGCTGGTCGGAGATCGTCTTTCTCTTGCACAAGCCGATCAGCATCGCTGCTCATGTCCAGATTGAGTGTGGTGCGTTTGGCTTCTACATCGCTGGACGGAAATACCAGCAGTGCAAAGCTTAAGAATGCGGCTACGCCACTGGCGGCGAGCAGGTGGCTTTTGGGGTACAGCGGTGGCTTGGAAATCGAGGTCATGGTCTGGGCAAGATTCTTAGAATATGAAATGAAGATGACAAAAAAGTAAAAATAGAATCTATCAACTGCTTAAAATATAACCAAATCTTGGTCTAGGCAACCTTTGTCTCGGTGGCAAGGGCTTGGACGGGGCAAAACTTGTAATTAGTGCCTGATCTTGTATGGTTGGTTCCCTTTCATTTTGAGTGGTTGTGAGTCCTGTCATGAAGTCGGTTGAAGAACAGCTGGCGCTGATCAAGCGCGGTGCGGAAGAGGTTTTGGTCGAGGCCGAGCTGATTGAGAAGCTCAAGCGCGGTCAGCCGCTGCGCATCAAGGCGGGCTTCGACCCGACGGCGCCTGATCTGCATCTCGGCCATACGGTGCTTATTAATAAGCTGCGTCAGTTTCAGGAGCTGGGTCATCAGGTGGTTTTCCTGATTGGCGACTTCACGGGAATGATCGGTGATCCGAGTGGCAAGAGTACGACTCGCCCACCGTTGACGCGTGAGCAGGTGCTGGATAACGCCGAAACCTACAAGGCACAGGTGTTCAAGATTCTCGATCCGGCCAAGACAGAGGTGGCGTTCAACTCCACCTGGATGGATCAGCTCAAACCGTCGGACTTCATTCGCCTGTCGTCACAATACACAGTGGCGCGGATGCTCGAGCGTGATGACTTCAGCAAGCGCTACAGCAGCAATCAGCCTATTGCCATCCATGAGTTCCTTTACCCATTGGTTCAGGGCTACGACTCCGTAGCCTTGCGGGCGGATATCGAGTTGGGTGGCACCGATCAGAAATTCAACCTGTTGATGGGGCGTGAGCTGCAGCGCGCTTATGGTCAGGAGCCTCAGGTCATTCTGACTATGCCTTTGCTCGAAGGCTTGGATGGCGTGAAGAAGATGTCCAAGTCATTGGGCAACTACGTCGGTATCCAGGAAGCACCGGGGGTGATGTACAACAAGCTGGTGTCCATTCCTGATTCATTGATGTGGCGCTATTTCGAATTGCTCAGCTTCCGTTCCATGGCTGAAATCGAACAGTTCAAGCGTGAGGTCGAGCAGGGAGCTAATCCGCGCGACATCAAAATCAAGCTGGCCGAAGAGATCGTGGCCCGCTTCCATGGCGCAGAAGCGGCTGCCAATGCTCACCGCTCTGCGGGTAATCGCATGAAGGAGGGTGAGTTGCCAGAGGATCTGCCAGAGGTGGAGGTAACCTCAAGCGAGGATCTGCCAATTGCTTCCCTTCTTAATAAGGCCGGGCTGGTGAAGAACGCGGCGGGCGCCCGTGATCTGTTGAATGCGGGCAGTGTGCGTATAGATGGTGAGGTGGTGGATCGCACCTTTATATGTGTGCTGGGCGCTACCCACGTTTGCCAGGCTGGCAAGAAGGCTTTTGCGCGTGTCACGCTGAAGGCCGAATGAGTTGGTAAATACTCCTTGACGGCTCGAATTAAGTGTCTATAATTCGCACCTCTTCCGGCGCAG
>DAITLT010000189.1:0-6784 GCA_036835505.1 Pseudomonas sp. | reverse complement strand
CGATGAAGTGGATGTCTTCGCTGACGTAGCCGCTGGTGGCGGATTTGTACGGCAGAAAGGTCTCCACCATGTCCTGGGCGACGCTTGGGCCCATCAGCCCCGAGAGGTTGGCTTCCAGGCGGTCGCGCAGGCGGCGCAGGGCGTAGGGGCGACGCTCGTCGAAGGGCAGATGGAGGTCGCGCAGGGCCTGCTCGACTTCCTTCTGGGCGGTGATCGCGCCCAGCGGTTTGGTCAGTTGAGTGGCGAAGTCCTGGGGTGAGTGGGCGAGCAGCTCACGCCGTTGCGGGCGCGAGACATTGTCGACGGCGCAAGCCTCGGCGGCGCTGAGTTCTTCGCTGCTGGCCTCGGTAAACAAGGACACCAGGGTAAACACCAGGATATTGGCGGCCAGCGAGGCAATCGCCGTCAGGTGCCAGCTGCGGTCATCGAGGACGTAGAAGACATCCACAATCGGCAGGTAAATGCCCTGCAGATGGAACAGTAGCGGCAGCAGGGTGGTCGCCAGCCAGATGGCGATCCCCACCAGCAGGCCGGCGATAAAGCCGCGCCGATTGGCGGCCGGCCAGTACAGCACCGAGAGCACCCCTGGGAGAAACTGCAAGGTGGCGACGAAGGAGGCAATGCCCAGGTTGGAGAGGTCCTGCTCGGCGCCCAGGAGCATATAGAAGCCGTAGCCGGCCATGATGATGGTGGCAATCAGCAGGCGCCGGGTCCATTTCAACCAGCGGTAAATATCGCCTTCGGCCGGTGGCTGATACAGCGGCAATACCAGGTGGTTGAGGACCATGCCGGAGAGCGCCAGGGTCATCACGATGATCAGGCCGCTGGCCGCGGACAGGCCGCCGATATAGGCGATCAGGGCCAGCAGGCGATTGTCGGTGGCAATGCCCAGGCCCAGGGTGAAGTATTCCGGGTTGGTTGGCGTGCCGAGTTTCAGGCCGGCCCAGAGGATCGGCGGGATGGCCAGGCTGATCAGTAACAGGAACAGCGGCAGGCCCCAACTGGCACTGACCATGGCACGCGGGTTGAGGTTCTCGGTGAAGGCCATGTGGTACATGTGCGGCATGACGATGGCCGAGGCGAAGAACATCAGCAGCAGGGTGCGCCACGGGCCCTCCTGCAGCGGGGTGTGCAGGGCCTGGAGGGCGACCTGGTTCTGCTGCAGCCAGCTTTGCAGCTCGTCCAGGCTGCCAAATACGCCGTACACCGCATACAGACCGACGCAAGCCAGGGCCACCAGCTTGACCAGCGACTCGAAGGCAATCGCAAACGCCAGGCCCTGATGCTTGCCGCGGGCGGCGATATGGCGGGCGCCAAAGAGGATGGTGAACAGCGTGATCAGGGCGCAGAAGCTCAGCGCCACGCGGTTTTGCACCGGCTCATGGGTGAGGATGCTGATCGAGTCGGCCACCGCTTGAATCTGCAGCGCCAGCAGCGGCAGCACGCCGATCAGCATAAACAGGGTGGTCAGGGTGCCGGCCCAGGTGCTGCGAAAGCGAAAGGCAAACAGGTCGGCCAGGGACGACAGCTGATAGGTGCGGGTGATGCGCAGGATCGGATAGAGCAGCACCGGCGCCAGCAAAAAGGCGCCGGAAATGCCCAGGTAGATCGCCAGGAAGCCATAGCCGTATTGGTAGGCCAGGCCCACCGTGCCGTAGAACGCCCAGGCGCTGGCATATACGCCCAGCGACAGGGTGTAGGTCAGTGGATGGCGGATCACCCAGCGCGGGATCAGGCCGCGCTCGCTGATCCAGGCCACGCCAAACAACAGCAGGAGATAGCCAGCGCTGATAAAGACCAGCTGACTCAGGTTAAAGCTCGTCAGCATCACGTTGGCTCTGCGGATAGAGGTAAAGGGCGGTCAGCGAATAATGCTGGCGCAGGTCAGCGTTCATCGGCATTCCGTTGGTTCTGCGAGTCAAGCTCAAGGGCGGTCACCGAATTGTCTCGGCGCAGGTCAGAGTTCATCGGCATCCCGTTGGCTCTGCAGGATAAAAGTCACCACGATCAGAATCAGCCACAGCACATAGGGGCGATACCAGGCGCCGTCGGCGTCGATCCACCAGTCCATGATGGCCGGGGAGAACAGGTAGATCCCCACCACCAGGAGCAGCACCAATCGGTAGATGTACATGGGCGGGTTCTCGTCGCGAAAGAGTCGCGATGGTAGCGGAAGGCAGCGCGTATAAGCCAGATGCGCCCAGGGTCTCGGCCGGTTGTCAGCGCAATTGCGCTTCGGCCAGGCTCAGCGTGCGCGGGATGCGGGCGACCTGCCAGTGCTGGCTGGCCCAGGCCAGGATGGCGTTGGGGGGCAGTGCCAGCAAGTCTTCTGGCGCGTCCTGGCCAAGGGCGCGCAAGGCCCGCAGTAACAGCGGGCGCGCCTGCTCGGCGGGCAGCGGCGGCGAGCGGTAGGACTTGCCCAGCTTGTGACCGTCGGGCTGAGTGAGCAGCGGCACATGCAGATAACTCGGTGCGGCGACCCCGAGCAGCTCCTGCAGATAGAGTTGGCGCGGGGTCGAGTCGAGCAGGTCGGCGCCGCGCACCACGGCGTTTACCCCTTGCCAGGCGTCGTCGATGACCACCGCCAGTTGGTAGGCATACAGGCCGTCGCGGCGACGAATGATGAAGTCGCCCACCTCGCGCCCCAGGTGCTGGCCGAACTCGCCCTGTACGCGGTCAATAAAACGGTATTCCAGTTCCGCCACGCGCAGGCGGATGGCGGCATTCTCACTGCCATGGCCGGCATTGCGGCAAAAGCCTGGGTAGACGCCCTGGTGCTGTTCCAGTTGTTTGCGCGAGCAGGTGCAGGCATAGGCCAGGCCCTGGCTCAACCAGCGCTGCAGCACCTCGGCATAGGCGTCGTGACGTTGGCTTTGGCGCAGCAGTGGGCCGTCCCATTCGAAGCCGTAGGTTTCTAGGCTGCGCAAAATGGCGTCCTGGGCGCCGGGCATTTCCCGTGGCGGGTCGAGGTCTTCCATGCGCAGCAACCAGCGGCCGCCGACTGCGCGGGCGTCAAGGTACGAGGCAAGGGCGGCCACCAGGGAGCCGAAGTGCAGATAACCGCTGGGCGTGGGAGCGAAGCGGCCGATGTAGGCGGGTGAGGCGGGCTTGGACATAGGACTGCAGGCCAGAAACAACACGGGGCGCCGTAGCGCCCCGTGCTGGGATCAGGAACCGATCTGTTTTTCGCGGATTTCTGCCAGGGTCTTGCAGTCAATGCACAGGGTCGCGGTCGGGCGGGCTTCCAGGCGGCGGATGCCGATCTCGACGCCGCACGAATCGCACCAGCCGTACTCATTGTCTTCGATCAACTGCAGGGTCTCGTCGATCTTCTTGATCAGCTTGCGCTCGCGATCACGGGCACGCAGTTCCAGGCTGAATTCTTCTTCCTGGCTGGCACGGTCGGCCGGGTCGGGGAAGTTGGCCGCTTCGTCCTGCATGTGATGCACGGTCCGGTCGACTTCCTGCATCAGCTCCAGCTTCCAGGTGTTGAGGATGCCGGTGAAGTGCGCGCGCATCTCGTCGCTCATGTACTCCTCGCCCTTGGATTCTTTATAAGGGGCGAAGCCACGAGTCAGTTCACTGCTGTTTTTTGCTTTTGCTTTTGCTTTGGTGGGCATGGATGACCGCCTCTCACTTTCTCTAATCCACTGCGCAGGAACGCTATCCTTTGCCAGCTCGGGCTGGCCCTGCGGCTGCAAGCGGGCGAACTTACCAGAACGCTACTGGCGGCGCTACTCCCGGTTGTCATGCGGGCTACTGCCCGGTTCGGTGGGCGGGTAGAATCGTGCCTTTTATCCCCGCAAGGAAGGCCCATGGCCCAGCCCTACAGTGCGCGCAGCCGCGCCATCGAACCTTTCCATGTTATGGCCCTTTTGGCCCGCGCCAACCAATTACAGGCAGACGGTCATGATGTGATCCATCTGGAGATCGGCGAGCCCGACTTCACCACCGCAGCCCCCATTGTCGCCGCCGGGCAGGCAGCCCTGGCCAATGGGCATACCCGTTACACCGCGGCGCGCGGTTTGCCGCAGCTGCGTGAAGCCATCAGTGGTTTTTATGCCCAGCGTTACGGCGTGAATATCGACCCGCAACGCATTCTGATTACCCCCGGCGGCTCAGGCGCGCTGTTGCTGGCCAGCAGCCTGCTGGTTGACCCCGGCAAGCACTGGCTGCTGGCGGACCCCGGTTACCCGTGTAACCGCCACTTCCTGCGTCTGGTGGAAGGCGCGGCGCAGCTGGTACCAGTTGGCCCCGAGGTGCGTTACCAGTTGAATGCCGATCTGGTCGAGCGCTACTGGGATCAGGACAGTGTCGGTGCCCTCGTGGCCTCGCCGGCCAACCCTACCGGCACCCTGCTCAGTCGCGATGAACTTGCGGGCTTGTCGCGGGCCCTGCGTGAACGCGGCGGCCATCTGGTGGTGGACGAGATCTACCACGGCCTGACCTACGGCACGGACGCGGCCAGCGTGCTGGAAGTGGACGACGAGGCCTTTGTGCTCAACAGCTTCTCCAAGTATTTCGGCATGACCGGCTGGCGCCTGGGCTGGTTGGTGGCACCGGAGGCGGCGGTGCCGGAACTGGAGAAACTGGCGCAGAACCTCTATATCAGCGCCTCGAGCATTGCCCAGCACGCGGCGTTGGCGTGTTTTGAGCCGGCTACCCTGGCGCTTCTCGAAGAGCGTCGGCATGAGTTCCAGCGTCGCCGCGACTTCCTCCTGCCGGCCCTGCGTGAGCTGGGTTTTGGCATTGCCGTGGAGCCTGAGGGCGCCTTCTATTTATATGCCGACATCAGTGCCTTCGGCGGCGATGCCTTCGCCTTCTGCCGGCACTTTCTGGAAACCGAGCACGTGGCGTTCACCCCAGGGCTGGATTTTGGCCGCTACCAGGCCAGCCAGCATGTGCGCTTTGCCTACACGCAAAGCCTGCCGCGCCTGCAGCAGGCGGTTGAGCGAATTGCCCGCGGCCTGCAGAGCTGGCGCCCCGATGCAGTTTGAGCCACCGCTGGAGCAGGGGCGCTTGCGCAAGCGCTACAAGCGCTTTCTGGCCGACATCGAAACCGCCAGCGGCGAGCTGTTGACCATCCATTGCCCGAATACCGGCTCGATGTTCAATTGCATGCAGGAGGGCGGGGCGGTCTGGTTCAGTCGCAGTCACGACCCCAAGCGCAAGCTGCCCGGCACCTGGGAGCTGAGCGAAACCCCGCAAGGGCGGCTGGCCTGCGTGAACACCGCGCGGGCCAACGGCCTGGTGGAAGAAGCCCTGCACGCCGGGGTGATCGCTGAACTCAAGGGTTTTAGCGGATTGCGCCGGGAAGTGCCCTACGGCGAGGAGCGCAGCCGTATCGACTTTCGTTTGGACTACCCGAGCGGTCCGGCCTATGTGGAAGTCAAAAGTGTCACCCTGGGGTTTGCCGATTCCCGCGTGGCGGCCTTTCCCGATGCCGTGACCGCGCGTGGCGCCAAGCACCTGCGTGAGCTGGCCACCCTGGCGCGCAAAGGTGTGCGGGCGGTGCAGCTGTATTGCGTCAACCTGTCGGGCATCGACGCGGTGCGCCCGGCGCTGGAGATCGATCCGCGCTATGCCGCGGCGTTGCGCGAGGCGCAGGCGGCGGGGGTGGAGGTGCTGGCCTATGGCAGCGACATCAGTCCGCAGGCGATTTGCTTGGTCAGGCGGCTGCAGATTTGCCTGTAGCCCGGATCTAATCCGGGAGCGCGCCATAGGCAGACTGCACCTTCCCGGATGGTCTCCGGGCTACCTTTGCAGCCAGATACCGTCGGCGTCTTCGCGACAGTTCAGGGCTTTCAGTGACTGGCCACTGCAGGGGCCGGCCACGCATTCGCCGGACTCGATCAAAAACAGCGCGCCGTGGGTGGCGCACTGAATCAGGCTATTGCTGGCATCGAGAAACTGGTCGGGCTGCCATTCCAACGGGATGCCACGGTGCGGGCAGCGGTTCTGGTAGGCGTACACCTGGCCTTCGCGGCGCACCAGCAACAACTGCAGCTCGGCCAAGGCAAAACCGCGGCTCTGGCCCTCGGCCAATTCATCGGCGGCGCATAAACGGATCATCGGCTTCTCCACGCTGGGGCGGCATTATCGCGCAGTGCCGGGGGCGATGGAATCTCGCGGGCTGGCGGTACTGGCGGCCGCCTTATATCCTGCGGCGCAACCGCCGACCGCCCAAGGACCGCAATGACCCCAACCCTAAGTGCCCGCGTGCTGCTTGGCGCGCTGAGCCTGTTACTGCTGCTGGCCTTGTGGCTGGCCCTGGCCCTGGGGCCGGTGCGCCTGCCCTTGCTGGAGACCCTGCAGGCACTGTGGCAGTTGGCGGGCTGGCCGGCGGCGGACGGCGAGGTGAGCCAGGCCGCGCTGATCGTCGGCCAGATCCGTCTGCCGCGGGCGCTGCTGGGGTTGTGCGTGGGCGCCGTGCTGGCGTTGTCTGGGGTGGCCATGCAGGGGCTGTTTCGCAATCCGCTGGCCGACCCTGGGTTGATCGGCGTATCCAGCGGTGCTGCCCTGGGCGCGGCGCTGGCGCTGGTCGGTGGGGCGGCGTTCGGCGGCTTGCCCAGCGCACTGGCGCCCTATCTGCTGTCGGCCTGCGCCTTTGCCGGCGGCCTGGGGGTGACCACGCTGGTCTATCGCCTGGGCCGGCGTGATGGCCAGACCAGCGTCGCCACCATGTTGCTGGCCGGCATTGCCTTGACGGCCCTGGCGGGGGCGGCGATCGGCCTGTTCACCTACCTGGCCGATGACGCCACCCTGCGCACCCTGACCTTCTGGA
>DAITLT010000188.1:0-6796 GCA_036835505.1 Pseudomonas sp. | reverse complement strand
ATCAACAGGTATTCGGCGAACTTCACGTTGCCCGACAGGTAGCAGAAGATCCCCAGCGCGCCGCCAACCATCACCGTCGGCATGATCGCCAAGCCGTCGAGACCGTCAGTCAGGTTCACTGCGTTGCTCGAACCAACAATCACCAGGTAGCTCAGCACCACGAAGCCAATACCCAGGCCGGCGCCTAGGGGAATACTGATGTCCTTGAACATCGGCACGATCAGGGTGGTTTCCACCGGGCTCTGCGCGCTGACAAACAAAAACACCGCAGCGCCCAGGCCGAACACCGACTGCCAGAAATACTTCCAGCGGCTAGGCAGACCCTTGGAGTTCTTCTCGATCACTTTGCGGTAATCGTCGACCCAGCCGATGCCGCCGAACAGCAAGGTAACGACCAGTACCGTCCACACATAGCGGTTGGACAGGTCAGCCCACAGCAGGGTGCTGATGGCGATGGCCGAGAGGATCAGGGCGCCGCCCATGGTTGGCGTACCCGACTTGGACAGGTGCGACTGCGGGCCGTCGTTGCGCACCGACTGGCCGATCTGGCGCATCTGCAGGGTGCGGATCATCCACGGCCCCAGCCACAACGACAGGCTCAGCGCGGTGAGCACGCCAAGAATGCCGCGCAGGGTCAGGTACTGAAAGACCGCAAAGCCTTTGTAGAACTGTTGCAGATACTCGGCGAGCAGCAGCAGCATTTAGTGGATCTCCCCATGGTCTTTGCCACACAGGGCGGCGACGACGTTTTCCATCGCGGCGCTGCGTGAACCTTTAAGCAAAATGCTGCTACCAGCCGATTCGTGAAGAACGGCTGCGATCAGACTGGCTTGGTCAGCGAAATGGTGTCCCTGCGGGCCAAAGGCCGCGACGGCATGCGCCATCAGCGGTCCCACGGCATAGAGCGCGTCGACCTTGCCGGCGGCATAGGCACCGACGTCGCGGTGGCCCTGCTCGGCCCACTCGCCCAACTCGCCCATATCTCCCAGCACCAGGACGGTGCGGCCGGAGAAGCCGGCGAGTATATCAACCGCGGCACACATCGAAATCGGATTGGCGTTGTACGTGTCGTCGATCACCCGTGCACCGCTGGTCGCCAACTGAGCAACGGCGCGGCCTTTGACCGGCTGCAGGCTTTCCAGCCCAGCCTGGATCCCGACCAGCGGCACGTTCAGGGCATGGGCCGCGGCGGCAGCGGCCAGGGCATTGGCGACATTGTGTTCGCCTAGCAGGTTGAGCTGGATACGCGCACTGCCGGCCGGCGACTGCAGGGTAAAGGCCAGGCAGCCACGGGCATCGCGGGCCAGCGCCAGGGCCTGGAAATCCGCGCAGGTGTCGTCCAGGGCAAAGCTCAACACCTGGCGACCGGCGGCGCGCGCCTGCCAGGTGGCGAAGGCCGGGTCGTCGCGATTGAGGATCGCCGTACCGCTGGCCGGCAAGCCTTCGAGGATCTCGCCCTTGGCCTGGATGATCTTGTCCGGGCCGCCGAACTCGCCCACGTGGGCGATCCCGGCGTTGCTGATGATCGCCACCTGTGGCCGGGTCAGGCCCACGGTGTAGGCGATCTCGCCGACATGGTTGGCGCCCAGCTCGATCACTGCGGCGACGTGCTCGGGCGCCAGCTCCAGCAGGGTCAGGGGCGCGCCGAGGTCGTTATTCAGATTGCCGCGAGTGGCCAGCACCGGGCCGCCGAGGCCGGCACGCAGGATGCTGGCGAGCATTTCCTTGATCGTGGTCTTGCCGCTGGAGCCGGTGACGGCCGCCAGCGGGCCTTGGTAGGCCTGACGATTCAGCGCGCCAAGCTGGCCGAGGGCCACCCGCGCATCCGCCACCAGCAACTGCGGCAGCTCGACATCGCTCACTTCGCGCTCGACCAGCGCCGCCACCGCACCTTTGGCCGCGACGGCGGCTAGGTAGTCGTGGCCGTCGAAGTTCGGCCCGCTCAGGGCAATAAACAGCTGGCCTGGCTCGATCTTGCGGCTGTCCGTGGCAACCGCACTGAACTGCGCATCGGCACCGACCAAGCGGGCATCCAACACAGCCAACAATTCACTCAAGCGCAGCGCTTTAAGCATGCTCGGCACTCCAGGCAGCCAAGGCCTGTTCGGCCTCGCGCAGGTCGGAGAACGGCTGACGCACGCCGTTGATTTCCTGGTAATCCTCGTGGCCTTTGCCGGCCAGCAAAATCACGTCCTGGGCCGTGGCACTGGCGATCAACTGGGCGATGGCCTGGCCACGGCCGTGCTGCAGGCTGACCTTGCTCAGGTCGGCAAAACCGCTGCGAATATCGGCAAAAATCTGCTCGGCATCCTCGGTGCGCGGGTTGTCATCGGTAACCAGCACCTGGTCGGCCAAACGCTCGGCCGCCGCCGCCATCAACGCACGCTTGCCGCGGTCACGGTCACCACCGCAGCCGAACAGGCACAACAGGCGACCCTGCACGTGTGGCCGCAAGGCTTGCAACACCTGCTCCAAGGCATCCGGGGTATGGGCGTAATCGACCACCACCAGCGGCTGCTTGATTCCGCCCAGACGCTGCATGCGCCCGGCCGGGCCGTGCAGTTTGGGCATCACCGCAAGGATTTCGTCCAGCGGGTAATCCAGCGCCAGCAGCGCACCGACCACCGCCAGCAGGTTGCTCAGATTGAAGCGCCCGAGCAGGCTGCTGCACAGCCGGCCTTCGCCTTGCGGGGTGACAATATCGGCGCGCACGCCGCTGTCATCGAAGTCCGCCGAGCGGCAATACAGATAGGCAGCGGCATCGTCCAGGCTGTAGCTGATCAGCCGCGACGGTGCGCTGGCGGCGGCCAGTTCACGACCCAGTTCATCATCCAGATTGAGCACCCGGCAACGCAGTTCCGGCCGACTGAACAGCGCGCTTTTCGCCGCGGCGTAGGCGGCCATGCTGCCGTGGTAATCGAGGTGATCACGGGACAGGTTGGTGAACACGGCCACGGCAAAATTCAGCGCCGCCACCCGGCCCTGGTCCAGACCATGGGACGAGACTTCCATGGCCACGGCTTTGGCCCCGGCACTTTTCAGCTCGGCCAGCAGCGCCTGCACGCCGATCGGATCGGGGGTGGTATGCCGCCCCTGCACCAGCTCGTTATGAAAGCCGCTACCGAGGGTGCCGACGATGCCACAACGCTCGCCCAGCAACTCCAACGCTTGGGCCAGCAACTGGCTGACGCTGGTCTTGCCATTGGTGCCGGTCACGCCCACCAGGCGCAAGGCGCGGCTTGGCTCGCCATAAAAGCGTCCGGCAATCGCCGACAATTGCGCGGCCAGGCCGTGCATCGGCAGCAAGGCCGCCGCACTGTCGTGCATCTGCGGTGCGCCGGCGGCCTCATAGGCCACGGCGGCGGCGCCACGGGCGATGGCATCGGCAATATGGTCGCGGCCATCCTGGGCAGTGCCCGGCACGGCCAGAAACAGGTCACCCGGACGCACCTTGCGGCTGTCCAGGGTCAGTTCACGGATCAGGACTGAGCTGCCGGCTTGCGGCAACAATTGATTGAGCGGCATGGGCATCAGGTTCGCCCTCCTTTGCCTGGGGTCTGCGCCACGGCCTGCGGCGCCACGGGCGCCACGACTGGAGGCAGATTGTCGGGAGCAATGTTCATTAAACGCAGGGCACCGGCCATCACCTTGCCGAACACCGGCGCGGAAATCAGACCGCCGTAATAGGCGCCGGTGCTGGGTTCATCGATGACCACCAGCATGGCGATGCGCGGGTTGCTGACCGGCGCAAAACCGGCAAACAACGAGCGGTAAGCATTTTGCGTGTAGCCCTTGCTGCCCACGGTGGCCTTGCGCGCGGTGCCGCTTTTGCCCGCCACGTGGTAGGCCGGCACCTTGGCGCGAAACACCCCGCCGGGCGCCTCGACCACCTGCTGCAACATGCCCTGCACGGTCACCGCAACGTCTTCGGGAATGGCCTGGGCACCCACGGCGCCACGAGTGTCGGCACGGGTCATGGTCAGCGGCAGGCTGCGGCCGTCATTGGCCAGGGTGGCGTAGGCGTGAGCCAGCTGGATGGCGGTCACCGACAGGCCGTAGCCGTAGGCCAGGGTCGCGGTCTCGGCCTTGGGCCAGATGCGGTGATTGGGCAGGTTACCGACGCGCTCGCCAGGGAAGCCCAGGCCGGTGTCCTGACCGAGGCCGACTTGCTGCATCAGGCTGTAGACCGACTCGGCGCCAATATCGAAGGCGATCTTGCTGACCCCGACGTTACTGGACTTGATCAGGATGCCGGTGAGATCGAGCACGCCTTCATTCTTCGACACATCGCGAATGGTGTATTTGCCGATTTGCAGGGTGCCCGGATACACGTCGACCTTGTCGGTCGGCTTCCAGCGCCCGGTCTGCAGAGCGGCACTGATGGTGAACGGCTTGACCGTCGAACCTGGCTCGAACACGTCGATCATGGCGCGGTTACGCATCATCGCCGGTTGCAGATTGCGCCGGTTATTGGGGTTGTAAGTCGGGTGGTTGACCATGGCCAGCACTTCGCCAGTCTGCACGTCGAGCATCACCAGGCTGCCGGCCTTGGCGCCGAATTCGGTGAGGGCATTGCGCAGTTCGCGGTGGGCCAGGTATTGCAGACGCAGGTCGATCGACAACGCCAAGGCCTTACCGGCCTTGGCGTTCTGCGCCACCTGCACATCCTTGATCAGCCGACCACGACGATCCTTGAGCACCTGACGCTTGCCCGGCACACCGCCGAGCCAGTCATCAAAGGCCAATTCCACGCCCTCACGGCCGTGGTCATCAATGTCGGTAAAGCCGACCACGTGAGCGGTGACTTCGCCTGCCGGGTAGAAACGGCGAAACTCTTCGATGGCGTAGACACCCGGCACCTTAAGGTCGAGCACGGCCTGGCCCTGTTCCGGGGTCAGACCACGCACCAGGTACATAAACTCACGCTTGGCATTTTGTTCCAGGCGCTGGGCAAAGGTTTTCGTCTCCTGCCCCAGGGCTGCGGCCAGCGCCGGCCACTGGCTACGCCCGGCCTGCAATTCTTTGCCATTGGCCCACAACGTGGTGACCGGGGTGCTGACCGCCAGCGGCTCGCCATTGCGGTCGGTAATCAGGCCGCGGTGCGCGGGAATCGGGATATGTCGCACGCTGCGAGCATCGCCCTGGCCCTGCAGGAAGTCGTGATCAATCACCTGCAAGTCGACAATGCGCCAGACAATCGCCCCCGCCATCAGCGCCAGCAACACCAGCACCAGACGGAAACGCCAGGGATAGAGCGCGCCTTCCAGTTTCATCATGGCGCCACCATCTGCACTTCGGCGGCATCCGGGATGCGCATCTGCAGGCGCTCGGTGGCCATGCTTTCGATGCGGTTGTGGGCAGTCCAGGTGCTTTGCTCAAGGATCAGACGCCCCCACTCGGCCTGCGCCTTGTCGCGCACGCTGAGTTCGGCATACAAGCTATTGAGCAACTGGCGGTTCCAGTGGGCGCTGTAGGACACGCCGATGGCCGACAACAAGACGGCCAGAAACAACAGCAGCAGCAACAGACTGCCGGCTGGCATGGGCTTGGCGTACAGGCGGCTCAACGCAGCTTCTCGGCGACACGCAGCACGGCGCTGCGCGAACGCGGGTTGGCCTGGAGCTCGGCGTCGCCGGCGTATTGCGGCTTGCCGATCAGCTTCAGGCGCGGCACAAACGGCGCCAGACGCACCGGCAAGTCGCGCGGCAAGTTATCCGCCTCACCCTTCACATGCCGGCGCATAAACTGTTTGACGATGCGGTCTTCCAGCGAGTGGAAGCTGATCACCGACAAACGACCGCCGATTTCCAGGGCGTCCATGGCCGCCTCCAGACCGCGCTCAAGATCCCCCAACTCGTTGTTGATCTGGATGCGCAAGCCCTGAAAGGCACGGGTCGCCGGGTTCTTGCCCTTTTCCCAGGCAGGATTGGCCACGGTCAGCACCTGGGCCAGGTCGGCGGTGCGGGTAAACGGCTGCTCGGCTCGGCGCAGCACCACGGCGCGCGCCATGCGCTTGGCGAAGCGCTCTTCGCCATATTCTTTAAAGGCGCGGGCGATGTCTTCTTCGCTGGCGCTGGCGATCCACTCGGCCGCGCTGACACCGCGACTCGGGTCCATGCGCATATCCAGCGGGCCATCATGCATAAAGCTGAAGCCGCGCTCCGGGTCATCCAGCTGCGGCGACGACACGCCCAGGTCCAGCAGCACGCCGCTGACCTTGCCGGCCAGGCCGCGCACCTGCAGCTCGTCACCCAATTCGGCAAAACTGCGCTGCACAATGACAAAGCGGCCGTCTTCGGCCGCCAGTGCTTGCCCCGTGGCTATCGCCAATGGGTCTTTATCGAAGCCAAGCAGGCGCCCATCGGCACCCAAGTGTTCAAGAATCAGCCGGCTATGGCCGCCGCGGCCGAAGGTGCCGTCCAGATAGCAGCCGTCAGCGCGCACGGCGAGAGCCTCAACGGCTTCATCGAGCAGTACGGTGATATGGCGAAAGCTATTGGTCATGGTCACAGGATCAGGTCACGCAATTCATCCGGCAGAGCGCCAGGTCGTTTAATGGCCGCCAGGTCCGCATCGGCAAGCGCGTTCCAGGCGTCTTCGTCCCACAACTGGAACTTGTTCAACTGCCCCACCAGCATCGCGCGCTTATCCAGCCCGGCGTATTCGCGCAAACGCGGCGGCACCACAAAGCGACCGCTGCCATCCAGCTCCAGATCGACGGCATTGCCAATCAATAGACGCTGCAAGCGGCGGTTTTCTTCACGCAGGGAGGGCAGTTCACGCAACTTGGCTTCGA
>DAITLT010000187.1:0-6796 GCA_036835505.1 Pseudomonas sp. | reverse complement strand
AGCGTGATTTGGTTGTTCCAAATGAGCGACGAGTAACGCCGCCTCGCACAAAAACCGGCCCGGCCCTTCGGGTTGCGCGAGAAATGGCCCCCGCTGTTGTTGCAGGACTTGATAAGGGAATAACCATTACCTGCGTCCTGCGCCTAACCGGGGACCATTTCTCGCAGCAACGCGGCTCGCGATGAAACGGGAACAGACCCTAGCTGAAATTGGCCGGCAGCCAGCCGCGCTTGACGCATTCGCGCAAGCACCAGGCCGGGGTGGTTTCGGTCTTGTAGCTCCAGAAGAACCAACCCAGGTATTTCTCGAAAGTCAGCAACTGGGCGGCGGCATAGCCGCGGTAGGCGGTGTCCTGCTGGAACTGGTCCATGTGTTCGAGGGCGTGGTTGAACGGCCCGTCGGCCCACAGCGACACCACTTTCAGGTCCAGGCCCAGGCTCCATTCGCCGCAATAGGCCGGCAGGCCGAGCTGGTTGATGATCGCATCGGCTTCGCTCTTCCACTGGCCACTGGCCTTGTGGATATGGCTGTAGATGTCGCTGTCGATGTCGTCGCGCTCGAAGCACTGGTAGCGGTGCAGGTCGAACACCACGTTGACGAATTCCGGCGTCTGCATAAAGCCCAGGTATTGCTCGAACGAGCGGAAGCCGTCGTGGAACACCACGCTGACTTTATCCGCCGAGCAGTGCTGGCGAATCCGCTGGTAGGCGTCGATGTTGTAGCTTTTCAGGTAGTCGGTAGGCACGTCCCAGCGCGGCTCGTTGAGCACTTCGATGGCATGCAGGGCCGGCTCGGCGTGGTAACGCGCGGCCAGGCGTTCGAGCACGCTCAGCGAGTGCTCGCGGTAGTCGGCCTGGGTGTGCCATTCGCAGACATCCTTGATCCCGCCGTTGTCGAAACCGTTCTGGCAGCCGGGGGCTGCGTGCAGGTCGAGGACGATGTTCAGCCCTAGCTCCTTGGCCCAGGCGAAGGCGCGGTCGAGCACCGCCAGGCCGCCTTCGACGAAGGGGTAGCGGTGCTCGCCGTAGCTGCGGTGGTACGGGTAGTCGGCGCCGAAGATCCAGTGGCCGACCGGGATGCGCACGGCGTTGATGCCGCGCTCGTGCAGCCAGACAAAATCCTCGCGGGTGATAAAGGTGTTCCAGTGCTGCTGCAACCGTTGCGTGGCGGCAGCACCCAGTTCGGCGCACCAGGTGGTTTCATCGGTGGCCTGCAAGCCCTCGAACACACTGGGGGTCATCCATTTCTCCAGCACCAACCAGCCACCAAGGTTGACGCCGCGCAGTTTGATGGCCGGGGATTGTTGCGAAAGCGGGGACTGGGACATGCAAGCGCTCCTTGAAACGACCTTGATGCCCTCAGCATAGTTGGGCCGCACGGCTGACGGCCTTGATTTAGCGCAGCCGCCCGCCTATTGGTGGGTGCGGTTCAGGATGTCAGTGCGCTGGCCTGGGGCTCGGCGTTGGGGGCGCGCAACCGCTCCAGGCAGTCGCCAACGCAGTGCTGGGCGCGGCGCGCCAACTGGTTGCGGTTCTCCTCGGGCAGCGGCAACAGCAGCGGCAGCAGATGGATTTCCACCTCGGCAGCCGGCGCGCTAAGCAGTCGGCGCAGGTGACTGAGCAAATCGTCGTCACCGATAAACGCCGCTTGCAGATCGACTGCGCCGTCGCGCCAGTAGCGGATGGCCACCGGTTGCACGGGCCGTTGCTGCTCGATCACCCCGCTCAGCAGGCGACCGTGAAAGCTGCGCAGGCTCTGGCCGTCGGTGGTGGTGCCTTCGGGAAACAGCAGCAGCGGGCGATCTTCCTGCAGTTGCTGGCCGATCTGCGTGCCGATGTCGTTGCTGTCACCGGCGCCGCGCTGAATAAACAGGGTGCCGGCCTGCGCCGCCAGCCAACCGGCCAGAGGCCAGGCGCGCACTTCGGCTTTGGACAAAAAGGTCAGCGGTTGCAGGGCGCCGAGCAGGGGAATGTCGCACCAGGACACATGGTTGCTCAGCCACAGGGCCGTTTGTCCGGGCAGTTGGCCGTGTACCTGCACGCGGATTGGCAGGCAGCGCACCAGCCAGCCCAGGCTCAGGCGCGTCAGGCGCTGGCGCAGGGCTTCTAGATTGTTGCGCCGCAGGCGTTGCAAGAGTGCCAGCACGCCGGCCAGCAGCAGGCTGGCGCCCAGCCACAGCAACAGCAGCAGGCTGCGCCCGAGCAGGCGCAGGTGGGCGATCATACGGCGGCCTTGAAGTGCCGGGCGTAGCGCGGGCACAGCTCGTCGCGCTTGAGCAGGATAAACACGTCGGCCACCTGGAAGTCCTTGTCCCAGCACGGCTCGCCGCAGATCTTCGCACCCAGGCGCATATAGGCCTTGAGCAGCGGCGGCAGTTCGGCGATCACGTTGCTCGGCACATCCAGGGCCGGCAGCGGGGTTTTCGGTTCGGCGCGCAGGTGCTGGTTGCACAGGTAGCGTTCGCGCAGACGCTGCATGATCGCCTGGGCCTGGATGCCGCCGTCCTGCATGGGGATGCTGGCGCAGCCCATCAGGTAACGATAGGCGCCCTCGTTGAGCACCTCGGCCAGTTCGCCCCAGAGCACGGCGATGGTGCCGCCGTTACGGTAGGCCGGATCGACGCAGGTACGGCCGATCTCCAGCAGTGGGCCTTCGAGGTTGGGCAGGCCATGCAGGCTGAATTCTTCTTCGCTGTAGAAACGGCCCATGCGCGCGGCGGCCTGGCGGTCGAGCAGGCGGGTGGTGGCCACCAGCTTGCCGCTGTTGAGGTCGCGTACGCCGATGTGGCGGCAGTGCGGGTCGTAGTCGTCACGGTCCAGGCCGAGTTCGGCGCCTTTTAGTTTGGCGTCGAACTCCTGGCTGAACACTTGAAAGCGCAGGGCCTGGGCTTCCTCCAGGGCGCGGCTGCCGAGCAGGCGTTCGGCCTGCAGGCGGCGTTCGGGACTGGCAGTGCGGGTGCGGGCGGTGGTGCTCATTGTGTCGCCTCCATGAAGCAGCCTGGTAGGGGTTGCGGTCTGTCGACTTTGTTGTGCAAGCTCAAGTTAGGTAGAACCAATGTCAGTGCCGTGACACTGCAGTGATGCTTGCGTGACAACGCCCAAGGAGCTCCCCCATGTTCTGGTCCACCCTGCTCAGCCCCGCCGAACGCCTGCCGGCCCTGCCTCTGGAGGACTGGTTTGCGGCGTTGCAACTGCGTATCGGTGAGGTGACGCCGCTGGAGCTGGCCATGCTTGGCGGGCGCCTGGCGGCAACGCCGGGGCTGGCGTTTCTTGCCGGTTATCAGGGCGCCTTGCGCGCGCTCTGGCCCTCGGCGCCGGCTAGCCTGGGGGCGCTGTGCGTGACTGAGAACAAGAGCACGCGGCCGGCGGATATGCACACGCGCCTGACGGATTTGCAGTTAAGCGGGCGTAAGGACTTTGTCACCGCCGCCGAAGCGGCCGACTGGCTATTGGTGGCCGCCCGTGATGAGGCGCCGGGCGCGACGCCCCACCTGTCGCTGTGTGTGGTCTACAGCGGCGCGCCGGGGGTGCGCATTGAGCCGCTGCCGAGCCTGCCGTTGATGCCGGATATCGGCCATGCCCGCTTGCACCTGGAGCAGGCCACGTGCGAACGGCTGGCCGGCGACGGCTGGGATGCCTATGTGAAGCCGTTTCGCAGCATCGAAGACCTGCACGTGCTGGCGGCCGTCGCGGCCTGGCTGTACGGCGTCGGCCTCGACAGTGGCTGGCCTCAGGGTTTGCTGCTGCGCCTGAGCAGCCTGCTGGCCGGTTGTGCCGAGCAGGCCCGGCAATGCCCACGGGCGGCGGCCAGTCATGTTTTGTTGGGTGGGCTGTTCGCCCAGTTCGATGGTTTACAAACCGAGCTGGCAGCGGCCTTCGCCGCCGGCCCAGCCGACTGGGCTGCACTCTGGCAGCGCGATCACAACCTGCTAAATATCGCCGCCGGTGCCCGCGCCAAGCGCCTGGACAAAGCCCTATCTCAGTTGTGTCCGGCACAGAATTGAGGCTCTTGGTAGGCGCCGGCGTGCTGGCGATCCAGCTCACCGCGCCCAGCATCGCCAGCAAGCTGGCTCCTACAGGTGTTGTGTTCCGCCCCGCGAGCCATTGCCGCAAAAAATCAGGTTATCGCCTTGGCTGGCCAGCGGTCTGCGGCTCGTTTGGCCCTGGCGCGTTTGGTCATTCAAGGGTGTCACAGTGACGTGCTAGGGTGCGGCCTCGAATAACAATCAGAGGCTGTGCCATGCCCGTTGCCATTCTTCGCCGCCTGCTGCTGGTCAGCAGTTTGTGCGCCGCATCGCTGACCCAGGCCGAGACCTGGCCTGGCGCCGACTGGAGTCGCGCCGAGGCGCCGAGCAGTGCCGCGCTGGAGGCGTTCAGCGCCTATGCCTTCCCGCCCCGCGATGATGTCAGCCGCCAGGGCATACGCACCGATGCGCTGCTGGTGATCCGTGACGGGCAGATTATTTACGAGCGCTACGCCGGGCCGACCAAGGCCAGCACCCCGCACCTGACCTGGTCGGTGAGCAAGAGCCTGCTGGCGGCGACCCTCGGCGTTGCCTATGGCGAAGGGCGCTTCAAGCTGAGTGAGGCGGCGGCCACCTACTACCCGCCGTTCGCCGCCCATCCCGAGGTCAAACTCGGCCATTTGTTCAACTGGGCGTCGGGCCTCAACTGGCAGGAAGACTACGAATACGCGCCGCTGAATTCCTCGGTGGTGGCCATGCTTTACACCCGTGGCCGTACGGACATGCCGGCCTTTGTCGCCAGTCATCAGGGCGAGGCCACACCGGGTTCGCGCTTTCGCTACTCCAGTGGCGACAGCAATGTGCTGTCGGCGGCGCTAAAGGGCATGCTCGGTGCAAAGGCGTATGCCGACTACCCCTGGACGGCCTTGTTTGAGCCTTTGGGGATTACCTCGGCGGTGTGGGAAACCGATGCCAGCGGCACCTTTGTTGGCTCTTCCTACGCCTATATGACCGCCCGTGACCTGGCCCGTGTCGGCCTGCTGATGCAGCGCGACGGCCGCTGGGGCGAGCGCCAGTTGTTGCCCAAGGCCTGGGTCGAGTTCAACCGCACGGCCTTTGCCGCCTATCAGCCGCTGCCCGGTGAAGCCGTGCCCGGTGGTCACTGGTGGTTGAACCAGGCGGTGGCTGGCGCCGCCAAGCCCTGGGCCGACGCCCCGGCCGACAGCTTTGCCGCCCTCGGTCATTGGGGGCAGGCCTTGTATGTGCTGCCCAGCGAGGGCCTGGTGATCGTGCGCTATGCCGATGATCGCGACAAAAGCTATCAGCACAATGAATTGCTCAAGCGGGCGCTGCTCGCTTTTAGTCCGGAGGTGGCGCAATGAGCCTTAGCCTGATTAAGCGTCGCCCATTCACCAGCGTGCTGGTGCTGTTGTTTCTCATCCTACTGGCCCTGGGTTGGTCCAAACGCACGGCTCTGGCGGCGTTTCCGGACATCATCAGTGCCTATACCGCCAAGGAATACTGCTCGTGCCGTTACGTCATGCATAACCCGGCGGATTACTGCCTGGCCTACGTCAAGCAGTACGTGCCGACCAGCCGCTTTATCGATGATGCGGCGCACAAGCAGGTCAGTGTCAGCGGCCTGGGTCGCACGAACACGGCGGTCTGGCTCAGCCCGCGCCAAGGCTGTCAGTTACTGCCCGCGCCCTGAGTCGTTGCCGCGGGTTTGCAAGGCCGGCGCGGGCGGCTATGGTGGCGCCTGAGTTTGCCTTGCGAGAATGCCCCATGCTGAAACTATCCGCCTTCCTCCTGGTCGCCTGCGCGGCCTTGCCGGTGCATGCCGACTGGCAACTGGACAATGAGTCCTCGCGGCTGTCGTTTATCTCCACCAAGGCCACCCATATCACCGAGGTCAACCGTTTCCGTGGCCTGCGCGGCAGCGTCGAGGATGACGGCAAGGTGCGCCTGCAGGTGGAGCTGGAAACCGTGGAAACGGGCATCCCGCTGCGTGATGAGCGGCTGCGCAAGCAGTTGTTCGAGATCGCCCGCTTTGCCGAGGCCGAGATCAGCGCCCAAGTGGATTTTGCCCCCCTGGTTGCCCTGGCCCCCGGCGCTCAGTTGGAGCTGCGCTTGCCGCTGACGGTGAACCTGCACGGCCATCAGCAGGCGTATCGCAGCGAGTTGCTGGTGACCCGCCTGGACGACCGGCGCTTTCAGGTGGTGACCCTGGCGCCGTTGGTGCTGAATGCCGCCGACTTCGGCCTGGCCGAGGGCCTGGAAAGCCTGCGCGTCCTGGCTGATTTGCCGGCCATCAGCCTGGCGGTGCCGGTCAGCGCCGTGCTGATTTTCAACGCCCGCTGATGATCTTCCCCTGGCGCAGCGGTAACCGCTTCGAGCTGCTGCTTGACGGCCCGCAGTTCTTCCCGCGCATGCTCGCCGCGATTGCCGGCGCCCAGCGTCAGGTGGAGTTGGAGCTGTACCTGCTGACGGCCGGTGACTGCGCCACCCAACTGGTCGAGCGCCTGTGCCAGGCGGCCTTGCGCGGGGTGCAGGTGCGCTGCCTGCTGGATGGGTTTGGCAGCCTCGGCTTGCCGTCGGTGCAGCGCGCCCAGTTGTTGGGGGCCGGGGTGCAATTGCGCCTGTACAACCCTCTGGGCTGGCGCCGTGGTTTGCGCAATCTGTATCGCGACCATCGCAAACTGCTGCTGGTGGACGGCGAGCTGGCGTTTGTCGGCGGCACGGGGGCCACCGATGATTTCTGGCAACCCCAGGACAACAGTCACGCCTGGCATGAAGTGATGGTGGCCATCAGCGGGCCGCTGGTGGCCGACT
>DAITLT010000186.1:0-6810 GCA_036835505.1 Pseudomonas sp. | reverse complement strand
GGATGATCGACTTGCTGGTTTGCATCAACAACTGGCGCGCCTTGTTCAGGCGCAGCTCCAGGTAATACTGGCTGGGCACGCGATTGAGGTACTGCTTGAAGATGCGCTCCAACTGGCGGCGCGACACGCACACATGCTGGGCGATTTCATCGGTGGTCAGCGGCTCCTCGATATTGGCCTCCATCAGCAACACCGCCTGGGTCAGCTTCGGGTGGCTGGAGCCCAGGCGATTTTGCAACGGAATGCGCTGGCGCTCGCCGCCCTCGCGAATGCGCTCGACCACCAACTCTTCGCTTACCGCGCCGGCCAGCTCGGCACCGTGATCACGGGCCAGCACCGCCAGCAACAGATCGAGTACGGCCAGGCCGCCACAGGCGGTCAGGCGGTCGCGATCCCAGTCAAACAGATGACTGGTGGCAATCACCTTGGGGAAGCGCTCGGCAAAATCATCCTGCCAGCGCCAATGCACCGCCGCCCGATAGCCATCCAGCAAACCCAACTGGGCCAGCGGATACACCCCGGCCGCCACCGCGCCCAATACACACCCCCCGCGCACGGCCTGCTTAAGTGCCGCCACCAGGGCCGGTGCGAGACTGGTCGGCGGCTCATCGGCCACCAGCAGGAGCTTGTGCAAACCGTCCAGTTGCCCCGCCCAAGGGCTGCCCGGCAGGCGCCAGGCGCCATCCAAAGGCGCATCGACGCCAGGCTCAGCCTGCAGAAAGAGCACCTGGTAATGCACCTCCGGGTGAACCCGCTGCGCCACCAGCAGGGCTTCTTCGGCCAGGGCCAGGGTCAGGGGCCGAGTACCGGGCCAGAGCAGAAAACCGATGCGACGCACAGGCTGAGTCATGCCCGCACAGCCCCGCAGCACCAATCTGCAAGGCACGCAGGGGGAAGAATCAGGCCGGGGATTCGGGCAACAACCACATCAATCTCCTTGTGCAGGCCATGGGCCGCAGGAAATACCGCCAAACCGGGGAAACCGCCACCGGCAATCTCTATCAGAGCCTAGCCGCAGGCGCCGGCAGTTACTTCAAGCTACCGGAAAGAAACTGCTTGAGACGCTCCGATTGCGGATTGGCCAGCACTTCCTTCGGGCAGCCACGCTCCTCCACCAGCCCCTGATGGAGGAACACCAACTGGTTGGACACTTCACGGGCAAAGCCCATTTCGTGGGTAACCACCACCATGGTGCGGCCTTCCTGAGCCAGGTCCTGCATTACTTTAAGCACTTCGCCAACCAGCTCAGGATCAAGAGCTGACGTCGGCTCATCGAACAGCATCACTTCCGGCTCCATGGCCAGGGCGCGGGCGATGGCCACGCGCTGCTGCTCGCCACCACTCATATGCGCCGGATAGGCGTCCTTGCGATGGGCCACGCCAACCTTGGCCAGGTAGTGCTCGGCCTTTTCCCGCGCGGCCTGCTTGTCCATACCCAGCACATGCACCGGCGCTTCCATGACGTTATCCAGGGCGCTCATGTGCGACCACAGATTGAAGTGCTGGAACACCATCGACAGCCGCGAACGCATGCGCTGCAACTGCTTGGCATCGGCCGCCTTGAGGGCGCCGTCCTTGTTGGCGATCAGCTTGAGCTCTTCGCCATTGAGCAGAATCTTGCCGGCATGGGGCTGCTCCAGCAGGTTGATGCAGCGCAGGAAGGTGCTCTTGCCCGAACCACTGGAGCCGATAATGCTGATCACATCGCCCGCCTTGGCCGCCAGCGATATGCCCTTGAGCACCTCGTGGTTGCCGTAACGCTTGTGCAGATCCTGGACTTCAAGTTTGTTCATGGTCTGGATTCTCTATCGTTAAGAGCGCGTCGCAGCCTGGCGACGCCTCGATCAATGCAAGTGGCCGCTCGCCCTCAGGCCTTGCGCGGCGCCAGGTAAGCCAGCCAGCGGCGCTCGGCCAGCTTGAACAGGCGCACCAGAATAAACGTCAGGCCCAGGTAGAACAGGCCGGCGGTGATATAGGCCTCGAACGGCAGGTAATACTGCGAGCTGACGGTTTTCGCCGCCCCGGTGATGTCGATCAGAGTCACCACCGATGCCAGGCTGGTGGTGTGCAGCATCATGATCACCTCGTTGCTGTACTGCGGCAGCGCCCGGCGCAGAGCCGAGGGCAGCAAGATGCGCCGGTACAGCTTGAAGCGCGACATGCCCACCGCCTTGGCCGCCTCGATCTCACCCGGCGGGATGGTTTTCAGGCTGCCGGCAAGAATCTCCGCGCTGTAGGCGCTGGTGTTGATGGCAAAGGCCAGGCAGGCGCAGAAGGTGGCGTTGGACAGATAAGGCCACAACACACTGGCGCGCACCGCCTCAAACTGGGCCAGGCCGTAATACAGTAGGTACAGCTGCACCAGCATCGGCGTGCCGCGGATCGCATAGGTGTACAGCCAAGCCGGGAAGTTCACCACAGACTGCTTGGACACCCGCATCAGCCCCAGCGGCACGGCCAGCACCAGGCCAAAGGCCAGGGCAACCAGCAGCAGCTTGAGGGTGACCAGCACGCCAGCGAAATACAGCGGCAGGCTGTCGAGTACCACGTTGTAGTCAAAAATCATCGCCGCCCCTTAAATTTCCATTGCCTTGACGCCGGCCGAGTAGCGCCGCTCGAGGTAACGCAGCACCAGCAAGGAGACACTGGTGATCGCCAGATAAATGCCCGCCGCCGCCAGGATGTAGGTAAACGGCTCGTGGGTCGCGTCGCCGGCACTCTTGGCCCGCGCCATCATGTCCTGCAGGCCGACCAGGGAGATCAGCGCCGAGGCCTTGATCAGCACCAGCCAGTTATTGGTGAAGCCGGGGATGGCCAGACGAATCATCTGCGGCACCAGGATGCGCCAGAACACCCGCAACGGACTCATGCCATAGGCCATGCCCGCCTCACCCTGGCCCTTGGGGATGGACATAAAGGCACCGCGGAAGGTCTCCGACAGGTAGGCGCCATAGATAAAGCCGAGGGTGCCGACACCCGCCACGAAGGGGTTGATGTCGATGTAATCCTCATAGCCGAGCAGCGGCGCGATGCGGTTAACCATGTCCTGGCCACCGTAGAAAATCAGCAGGATCAGCACCAGATCGGGAATCCCGCGGATCACCGTGGCATACACCTCGCCCAGCAGCGCCAGCCACTTGAGCGGCGACAGCCGGCAGGATGCGCCGAACAGGCCGAGGGCAATCGCAACCACCATCGACAACAGCGACAGCTGCAAGGTGAGCCAGACACCATCGAGAATGGTCGCGCCGTAGCCATTGAGCATGCTTGAGGTCCTCACACGGCGCACCCCACCCAAGCCGGGCGGCGCCGCCACAACGAAAAAGTGGCACAAACCGCAGTATCAGTTTGTGCCACCTTCAGGGAACGCTTACTTGCCGTAAACGTTGAACTGGAAGTATTTGTCCTGCACTTCCTGGTACTTGCCATTGGCGCGGATGGCTGCGATGGCCTTGTTGAAGCGCTCAGCCATGGCGGTGTCGCCCTTGCGCACAGCGATCCCGACGCCGTCACCGAAGTATTTGGCCTCGGTGTAATCCGGGCCGACCAGGGCAAAGCCCTTGCCGGCGTCGGTTTTCAGGAAACCGTCATCGATATTGACCACATCGGCCAGGGTGGCATCCACACGACCGGCAGTGAGGTCGAGGAAAATTTCGTTCTGCGAGCTGTAGCGCACCACTTCGGCACCGGCCGGGGCGAAGACAGCAGTGGCGTAACGGTCATAGATAGACGCGCGCTGCACACCGATCTTCTTGCCTTTCAAATCCACCAGCGGGTCGTTGAGCACGGTGCCGGCCTTCATCGCCAGGCGCGCCGGAGTGGCGTAATACTTGTTGGTGAAGTCCACCGACTTGAGGCGCTCCGGGGTAATCGCCAGCGACGACAGAACGGCGTCGAACTTGCGCACTTTCAGGGCCGGAATCAGGCCGTCGAACTCCTGCTCGATCCACACACACTTGGCCTGCATCTCGGCACACAGGGCGTTACCGATGTCGTAGTCAAAACCGGTGATGGCGCCCTCCGGGGTCTTCATCGCAAAGGGCGGGTACGCCGCTTCGATACCGATGCGCACCGGCTTGGCCTCATCGGCCATGCTCAGGGGTGACAACAGGGACAGCGCCAGGGCGCCAAGCAGGGCAAGCTTGTTCATCGTGTGACTCCTTCGAGTGTGTTTGACTTCGTTGAGCAGAAAGACAAAACGTCCCAGCGCATGCCTGCATTCAGTGTAGAAAGAGTCGCCGTCTTTGCAGCGCGCTAGATGGGCGCAATGGCCCTGGCTGGGTGTGCTGCATTCTAGCGACAGGCCGAAAGTCGATATTTCTTCAATGCGACAACAAGTTACAAAAGGGCCAGACCTGCGTGACAGGCGGATTGACAAGCGCTGCAAAACATGCAGCGAGCAAAAGAGGAGTTAACCAATCAATAAAGCAATAACCGCGCCAAAAAATCACAAGCCGCTCTAGATCAATACATACGTCGTTTAAGTGGATTTTCAAGGCGCCCCATTTCGGCGCAAAACGCTCCCGAACGCCCCGCTTTTGCGCAGCCCGTTACCGCCCCAGGTAACCCTTGACCACCGAAATCCCCAACAAGCCAAGCCGCAACGCCGCCACGCCAAAGCCGATATTAATTGTCTTTGCGCCAGACCCTGGCTATCGCAGCGCTTGGCAGGCGCCCGCGTGCTGGCGATCCGAATTGCACAAATGCTTACGCCGCCCACACATCGCCAGCAGGCTCATACCTATGGGTTTGCGCATGGCGCTATCGGCACAAGTGGCGCACAAACAACAACGCCCCGCCCCGGCTTGTGGCCAGGACGGGGCGTCAATACCGGCGGCTGTTAGGCTGCCTGCATACCGCGGTGTGTCTCTACCAGGTGCTGCACCACGCCAGGATCGGCCAGCGTGGAGATGTCGCCGAGGGCATCGTATTCGGCGACCGCGATCTTGCGCAGGATACGTCGCATGATCTTGCCCGAGCGGGTCTTCGGCAAGCCGGGAGCCCACTGGATAACGTCCGGCGAGGCGATCGGACCGATCTCCTTGCGCACCCAATTTTTCAACTCCTGACGCAGTTGCTCGGACGGCTCCTCACCACTGTTCAGGGTCACATAAACGTAAATGCCCTGGCCCTTGAGGTCGTGCGGCATGCCGACCACGGCCGCCTCGGCGACTTTCGGGTGGGCGACCATGGCGCTCTCGATCTCGGCCGTACCCATACGGTGGCCCGATACGTTCAACACGTCATCGACGCGACCGGTGATCCAGTAGTACCCATCTTCATCACGCCGGGCGCCGTCGCCGGTGAAGTACATGCCCTTGAAGGTGTTGAAGTAGGTGTCGACGAAACGGTCGTGATCGCCGTACAGGCTGCGCGCCTGGCCCGGCCAGGAGTCGATGATCACCAGATTGCCCTCGGCGGCGCCCTCGATGATATTGCCCAGGTTATCCACCAGCGCCGGCTGCACCCCGAAGAACGGCCGCGCCGCCGAGCCAGGCTTGAGCCCGTGAGCACCAGGCAGGGGGCTCATCAGGGTGGCGCCGGTCTCGGTCTGCCACCAGGTATCGACGATCGGGCAGCGCGACTTGCCGACCTCCTCGTAGTACCAGTGCCAGGCTTCCGGATTGATCGGCTCGCCGACCGAGCCGAGCAGGCGCAGGCTGGAGCCATCGGCCCCCTCCATGGCCGCCTTGCCCAGGGCCATCATGGCGCGGATCGCGGTCGGTGCGGTGTAGAGGATATTGACCTTGTGCTTGTCGATGATCTTCGCCACACGGGTGATGTCCGGGTAGTTTGGCACCCCCTCGAACAGCACGATGGTGGCGCCATTGGCCAGCGGGCCGTAGACGTTGTAGGTGTGCCCGGTGACCCAGCCGACGTCGGCCGTACACCAGAAGACCTCTCCCGGCCGATAATCGAAAACCCGCTCGTGGGTCAGGGCGGCGTACAGCAGGTAGCCGCCCGTGGTGTGCAGCACGCCCTTGGGCTTGCCGGTGGAGCCGGAGGTATAGAGGATAAACAGCGCTTCTTCGGCGCCCATCTCCTTGGGTGCGCAGACGCTGCCGGCAACGGCCATCAGGTCTTCGTACCAGATGTCACGATGCTGGTTCCACTTGATGTTCGCCCCGGTGCGCTTGCACACGATGACCTTCTGCACGCTGGCGGTTTCCGGATTGGTCAGGGCGTCGTCGACGTTTTCCTTCAGCGCAATGCTCTTGCCGCCGCGCACGCCTTCGTCGGCGGTGATCACCACCTTCGACTGGCAGTCGATGATCCGCCCGGCCAGCGCCTCCGGCGAGAAGCCGCCAAACACCACCGAGTGGATGGCGCCGATGCGCGCACAGGCGAGCATGGCCACCACCGCCTGGGGAATCATCGGCATATAAATAGTCACCACATCGCCGCGATGGACATCCTGGCCGCGCAGGGCGTTGGCGAATTTGCAGACCTGCTCATGCAGCTCGCGGTAGGTGATGTTCTGGTGCTCGCTTGGATCGTCGCCTTCCCAGATGATCGCGACCTGCTCGCCGCGCTCGGCCAGATGACGGTCCAGGCAGTTGGCCGAGACGTTGAGGGTGCCGTCGGCAAACCACTTGATGTCGACGTGGTGATCGTCGAAAGAGGTCTGCTTGACCTTAGTGAAAGGCTTGATCCAGTCCAGACGCTTGGCCTGCTCGCGCCAGAAGCCGTCGGGGTTGATCACCGACTGCTGGTACATGGCCTTGTAAGTCGCCTCATCGGTCAACGACTGGGCAGCCACCTCAGGGCGCACGGGATACAGGGAATCGGCACTCATGACTTTTACCTCGA
>DAITLT010000185.1:0-6831 GCA_036835505.1 Pseudomonas sp. | reverse complement strand
TGCACTTGCAGGGCACTGGCCAGCCAGGTCATCAGCTCGACATTCAGCCCGGACAACTGCTGCAGGCGCCGGTCAAACTGGGCAAACGGCGCCTGCAGCACCACGCCGACCCGCAACTGCCGATGCTGCTCCAGCCAGGCGCGCTGCTCACTGCTCAGCAGCAACGGCTCGGCCGCCACCGCACGGGGCGGGGCAAGCATGAGCGTGCTGCCGAGCAGGCCAATCACCAGCAAAATTCGCATCATGCCGAGCACAACATGCCGCTCCCGATCTGCAGATTGAAAAGGCCATCCGACCTGAATAGTCCAGACTTATCCGGCAGGCCGCCAGCAGACGCAAGCGCCGCCTGACAAATCACGGCCCAGCTATTAGGCTCAAACAACAATCCCCGGCCTGGACTGCTCTGATGTCTCGCACACTCACTTCGACACTTTCCCTCTGCTGCCTGAGCCTGCTGCTGCCCTGCGCCAGCTGGGCGGAAGAGGACGCCGCGGCAGCCGCACCCGCAGAGGTTTCTGCCGCAACGCAGGCCCCCGCAGACGCCTCTGCCGCGACACCGGCAGTGCCCACCGAGCACGCCGCCGTGCCTGAGCGCAGCGAGAACGAGGCCCAGGCCCTGCAGCAGCAACTGCCCCTTCCCGAGCAGCAGCAACTTACGACCGACGCTGGCCGTTTTCTCGCCCTGTGGAAGCCGGCCAATGCAGCCGAAGCCAGCGGTGTGGTGATCCTGATTCCGGGCGACAGCGAAAGCGCCGACTGGCCCCAGGCCATCGGCCCACTGCGCAACAAACTGCCCGATGTCGGCTGGAGCAGCCTCAGCCTGACCCTGCCCGACCCCCACGACCAGGCCCCCCAGGTGGCGCCCGCGCCAGCACCTGAAGAAACCACCAGCGCAACCGCCGCAGCCGACCCCGCGGCGCCCGCCAGCGACACGGCGCCGGCGGCACCAGAGGAAGCCCCCGCCGCTCCGACCCAAGCCATCGCCGCCCCTGAAGCCGGTCCCCTGACCCAGGTCACGCCGGAGCAACACGCCGAGCGCGTGTTGGCCCGCATTCAGGCCGCCGTGGCCTTTGCCCAGAGCCAAAAACCCAAACGCATCGTGCTGCTCGGCCATGGTTCTGGCGGCTATTGGGCAGCCCGTTACCTGGGCAACAGCCCGAGCCCCGAGGTACAAAACCTGCTGCTGGTGGCCGCCAAGGTGCCAGAAGGCTTCAGCCCGCCCCTGGAGGAGTTGGTGCCCGCCCTGAAGCTGGCGGTGGGGGATTTCTACTATAAGGATCAGCCGGTCGATCGCACCGCCGCGCTAAAGCGCCAACAAGCCAGCAAGCGCCAGGCCCAGCCGGCCTATGTACAGGTGGCGATGAAGGCCTTGCCGGGCAATCCGGCCACCGAGCAGGAGCAATTGTTCCGCCGCATTCGTGGCTGGCTCAGCCTCGACGTCAAAGCCCCCGCCGGCCAATAAGCCTGCTAATGCAGACTACGGCGCTGACGCAGCAGGGCATAGGCGCGGTGCAACTCACTGGTCATGTCCGTGGCCTCACGCAGGCGCGCGGCGCTGGCGCCCGCACCGGCCAGCTTGTCCGGGTGATGGCGACTGAGTAGGCGCCGGTAAGCCTGCTTGATTTGTGCCGGGCTGGCTTCGCTGCTCAGCCCAAGCAGGCGCAAGGCCTCAAGCTCAGCATCAACACTGCGCACCACGCTGCGTGGGCGGCGGGCATAGGGCGCCTCCAGCGCCAGCACCGCCGGCCGGCGCCAGCCCAGCCATTGGCCCCAAGCCACAATCAGCTCACGACTGGGCGCCGCCACCTGCCCCTCGGCCCAGGCCAGACGCCAGCACGCGCAGAGCAAGCCTTCGATGGCCACCTGCTGGCCGCGCAATTGCCGCAGCGGCCGGCGCAGATCGTCAAGCGGCGTCTTGCCACGGTTAAACGCCTCGATTGCGCGCTGCTGCGCCGCGTCATCCAGCTGCATTCGGCGCATTTCCTCACGGGCCTGCTGGATATGCGCAGGACGCACGGCACCGCCGCTCTTGGCCAAACGACCGAGCAGGACAAACAGCAACTCCTGCTCGCCCAGCTCAGGCTTGCCGCCCATGCGCAGGCGCAAATCGGCCCAGGAGCGCAGTTGCAAACGCCGATCCAGCACCTGACCGAGCAGCCCGCCAAGCAAGGCCCCCGGAATGCTGGCCAACAGCCCACCGGCAAGCGCCCCGAGGAAGGTTATTGGCCAGAACACCCTAGCCGCGCTCCGCAAGCAACTGTTCGACTTCGGCCAGGCGCGCATGGGTGCCGACATCCACCCAGCGCCCGGCGTAGTGCTCACCACTGACCTGGCCGGCGGCCATGGCCTGACGCAACAGCGGCGCCAGCTTGAAGGCGCCGTCCGTGCAGCCGGCAAACAGGCGCGGGCTGAGCAGCGCCAGGCCGCTGTAGGTCAGGCTCGATTGCCCGGCGCGGGCGGTCAGCACCTGACCATCCTGCAGGGCAAAGTCGCCCTGGGGGTGGTGCGCGGGATTATCCACCAGCACCAGATGGGCCAGGCCATGCAGGCTGCGCGGCAGATCAGCGAAGCGGTAGTCGGTCCAGATGTCACCATTGACCAGCACGAAGGGCGCGTCGCCCAGCAGTGGCAAGGCGCGCAAGATGCCGCCGCCGGTTTCCAGCGGCTCGTGCTCGGCCGAGTAGCGGATCTGCACGCCAAAGCGCGCGCCGTCGCCCAGATGATCCTCGATTTGCTGGCCGAGCCAGGCGTGGTTGATCACCACCTCGCCGATCCCGGCCGCCGCCAGGGCACGCAGGTGATACTCAATCAAGGGCACGCCGGCCACCGGCACCAGCGGCTTGGGCGTATGCAGGGTCAAGGGGCGCAGGCGCTCGCCCTTGCCGGCGGCCAGGATCATCGCCTTCATAGCGGCCCATCCGCGGCCTGCGGCAGGCTGGCCAGCAGCTCGCCGAGTTCAGCCAGCTCCGGTCGGCGCGCCAGCACCTCATGGATATAGGCAAAGAAGCGCGGCACATCGCCGAGGTACTTGGGCTTGCCATCGCGATGGCAAATCCGCGCGAAAATGCCGATGACCTTAAGGTGGCGTTGCACGCCCAGCAGATCGCTGGCGCGCAGGAAGTCCTCCAACTGCGCCTGCACCGGGATGCCGGCCGCCTGGGCCTGTTGCCAATACTGTTCGAGCCAGCCGCGCACCCGCTCGGGCGGCCAACTGAGAAAGGCGTCTTTAAATAGACAGGTCACGTCATAGGTCACCGGGCCGTAGACCGCATCCTGGAAATCCAGCACGCCCGGATTGGGGCTGCTGAGCATCAGGTTGCGCGGCATATAGTCACGGTGTACCAGCACCTGGGGCTGGGCCAGGGCGCTGTCGATCAAGACGCTGCAGATCCGCTGCCAGGCAGCCGCCTGCTCGGCATGCAGATTCAGTTGCAGGTGCTTGGCCAGGTACCAGTCGGGAAACAACTGCAGCTCGCGGCGCAGCAGGGCCTCGTCGTACACCGGCAAGCCATCGCTCAGGGGCAGTTGCTGGAACTGCAGCAAGGCGCGCAAGGCCGCGGCGAACAGCTCATCGGCGTTGTCCGCGGTGATCACATCCAGGTAGGTGTGCCGGCCCAGATCGGGCAGCAACAGAAAGCCTTGCGCCAGGTCGGCGGCGAGAATCTGCGGCACATGCACATCGGCCTGGGCCAGCAGTCCGGCGATCTTGACGAAGGGCGCGCAGTCTTCCTGGGGCGGCGGCGCATCCATCACGATCAACGTGCGGCCAGCCCCCTCCCAGCGAAAATAGCGGCGAAAGCTGGCGTCACTGCTGGCGCTGGTGAGGCTGGCCGGCGGCACATCGCCCCAGCCCTGACGGGCAAACAGGGCGGGCAATTGCAGGTCCAGCCAGTGGCGCAGCTGGGTCAAACGTAGATCTTCATCAGGCATTACAAGGGTCTCCGACGGCGCTAGCCGTTGCGCGGGTCATGCTTTATTATCCAGCATCTTTTTCAGCCCATCGAGAGGCATGCAGCTTCCTGCATGTTGATGGCGCGCAGGAAGCCCGGAAAACAAGATGGCCGTAAAATCCCCCGCGTTGCGCAAAAAATTCCCCCTCCTGGTCACCGGCAGCTTGCTGGCGATGCAGCCCCTGGCCGTGTCCTATGTGCTGGCCGCCGAGCAGTTTGACTGCCAGGCGTCCGCCTCTGGCGGCTGGGCCTGCGCCCCGAAAAGCACGGCCGCCAAGCTACCACCACGCCCGGCCCACAGCGCCAGCGCGGTGAGTGCGCCGACTGCAGTGGCCGCCGACAGCACCAGCAATGCTCGCGAGAGCAGCACGACGCAAGCCGCGCTGGTCACCGATAGCCAGGGCAAGGGCCTGAGTTCACGCAGCGCCGACTATAGCCATCTGGACTGGGTGCCGCGCGACAAACTTAGCGCCGCGCAACTGGCTGAGGCCGGGCCGTACTGCGCCGGGGCCTATATCGAGCCGATCCGGCCGGGCATGAACGACGACACGCCGCTGAACGACGCGCCGATGTTCGTCTCGGCCAAGGCCTCGCGCTTTGAGCAGGAGCAGCAAGTCGCCACCCTCGCCGGTGACGTGGTGCTGCGCCAGGCCGGCCTGCAGGTTGAGGCCGACGAAGCCAGCCTGTACCAGACGGAAAACCGTGGCGAGCTGGTCGGCAATGTGCGCCTGCGCGACAAGGGCGCCCTGGTGGTCGGCGACCGTGCCGAGCTGCAACTGGACAGCGGTGCGGCAAAAATCGACAACGCCGAATACGTCATGCACCAAGGCCATGTGCGCGGCAATGCACTGTCGATCAAGCGCCAGGAAGACGCCATCATCCGCCTCAAGGACGGCACCTACACCCGCTGCGAGCCCGGCAACAACGCCTGGCACCTGAAGGGCAACAACATCAAGCTGAACCCGCTCACCGGTTTCGGCACCGCCACCAACGTCACCCTGCGGGTCAAAGATATTCCGGTGTTCTACACCCCGTATATCTACTTCCCGATCGATGATCGGCGTCAGTCCGGCTTCCTCGCCCCAAGCATCAGCTCCTCCGGCGACAACGGCCTGACCCTGCAGACGCCGTACTACTTCAACCTGGCGCCCAACTACGATGCCACCCTGTATCCGACCTATATGGCCGATCGTGGTTTGTTGCTGGAAGGCGAAGGTCGCTACCTGACCAAGAGCAGCGAAGGGCAGATCGGCGCAGCCATCCTCAACGATGAAAATGACGACCGCAAACTGCAGTCCGAATATGAAGACACCCGCTGGATGTACAGCTGGCAGCACAAGGGCGGCCTGGACTCGCGCCTGTTGAGCGAAGTGGACTTCACCGACATCAGCGACCCCTACTACTTCCAGGACCTGGACACCGACCTGGGCATCGACACGCCCAGCTTCGTCAACCAGCAAGGCGCCCTGACCTGGCGCGGCGACAGCTACACCGCGCGCCTGAATGCCCACGCCTACGAGATGGCCACGGTTACCGAGATCACCCCGTACAACCGCCTGCCACAGATCACCCTGGATGGCGTAGTGCCGGTTGAGGCCGGCGGCCTGAAAATGAGTTACGCCAGTGAACTGGTGCGCTTCGACCGCGACCTGCGCAGCGGCAACTTCATCGACGAAGATGGCGCGCCGGCATCCTGGTACGACAACAACATCGTCGGCCTGGCTCGCGCCAACGGCGACCGTGCCCACGTCGCACCCGGCCTGAGCCTGCCGATCAGCAACAGCTACGGCTATGTCACGCCATCGCTCAAGTATCTGTACACCGATTACGACCTGACCCTGGACAGCATCGGCAAGAACCAGCTGAACAACCAGGGCATCCGCTTCGACGACGCCCCGGATCGCGGCGTAGCCGTCTCCAGCATCGACAGCGGCCTGTACTTCGACCGCGACACCCAACTGTTCGGCAAAGACTACCGGCAGACCCTGGAACCGCGGCTGTTCTACCTCTATGTACCGGAGGAGGAGCAGGACGACATCCCGATCTTCGACAGTGGCGAGAGCCGCTTCAACTATGGCTCGCTGTTTCGCGAAAACCGCTTCAGCGGCCGCGACCGGATCGGCGACGAGAACAAGCTGTCGCTGGGGGTAACCAGCCGCTGGGTCGAGCCTAACGGCTTCGAACGGCAGACCTTCAGCATTGGCCAGGCGGCGTATTTTGCCGACCGTAAAGTGCAGATGCCGGGCATTGACTACCGCGACCGGGCTGACGCCACCTCGTCAACCTCGCCCTACGCGCTGGAATACCTCTACCGCTTCAACCGCGACTGGCGCCTGTCGTCCGACTTCAACTGGGACGAGAGCACTCACAGCACCCGCTCCGGCAGTGCGATGTTCCACTACCAGCCGCAGGACAACCTCAACAAGGTGGTCAACCTCGGTTATCGCTACAGCAACGACACCCTGGTCTACGACCCGGACAGCGGTACCTGGCAGCAAGGCGGTGATTACGGCAGCGAATTCCTGGACGCCAACAACACCGTCAAGAACCCCAACTACATCAAGGACTACTACAAAGTCAGTCAGCATGACTTCTCCACCATCTGGCCACTGGTGCCACAGTGGAGCGTGATTGCCCGCTGGCAGCATGACTACAACCGCAACCGCACCCTGGAGGCCTTTGGTGGCTTCGAGTACGACAGTTGCTGCTGGAAGCTGCGCCTGATCAACCGCTACTGGGTCGACAATAACGAAGTCAGCCTGTCCCCCTCCCAGAACGAGCAAGGCGATCACGGGGTCTTCCTGCAGATCGTGCTCAAAGGCCTCGGCGGTGTCGTAGGCAACAAGACTGGGACTTTCCTCGACCAAGGCATTCAAGGTTA
>DAITLT010000184.1:2262-6864 GCA_036835505.1 Pseudomonas sp. | reverse complement strand
GCCACCCTGACCCTGCCGGGGATCGCCGGTATCGTGCTGACCATGGGTATGGCGGTGGACGCCAACGTGCTGATCTTCTCGCGCATTCGTGAAGAGATCGCCAACGGCATGTCGATTCAGCGCGCCATCCATGAAGGCTACGACCGCGCACTGTCGGCGATTGTCGACGGTAACCTGACCACCTTGCTGGTGGGCGGCATTCTGTTTGCCATGGGCACCGGGCCGATCAAGGGCTTCGCGGTGACCATGTCGCTCGGCATCCTTACCTCAATGTTCACTGCGGTCATCGTGACCCGCGGCATGGTCAACCTGATTTTTGGTGGCCGGGACTTCAAGAAGCTGTGGATCTAAAGGGGCGATGACAATGAAACCTGTAATCAATTTCATGGGCATTCGCCATCTGGCGTTTGCCGTGACCGTTATCCTGACCCTGGTTTCTCTGGGCAGCCTGGCCGTCAAGGGTCTGAACTTCGGCCTCGACTTCACCGGCGGTACCCTGATCGAGTTCGCCTACGAGAAACCGGCCGACCTCAACCAGGTGCGTGAGCAGCTGCGCGGTGCCGGTTATGCCGATGCCGTGGTGCAGAGCTTTGGTGCCACCACCGATGTGCTGGTGCGTCTGGCTGGCGATGACCCGCAACTGGGCAACAAGATTGCTGCTGCTCTGCTTGAAGCCGATGCCAGCAACCCGGCGGCGGTCAAGCGCGTCGAGTTCGTCGGCCCGACCGTGGGTGAAGAGCTGCGCGACCAGGGTGGCCTGGGCATGTTGCTGGCCCTGGCCGGGATCATGGTCTACGTGGCGTTCCGCTTTCAGTGGAAGTTCGGCTTTGGCGCCATCGTCTCGTTGATCCACGACGTAATCGTGACCCTCGGGGTGTTCTCCTTCTTCGAGATTCCCTTCGACCTCACCGTGCTGGCGGCGGTGCTGGCGATCATCGGTTACTCGCTGAACGACACCATCGTGGTGTTCGACCGGATTCGTGAGAACTTCCGCTTGCTGCGCAAGGCCGAGTTGATCGAGAACATCAACATCTCCACCACCCAGACCCTGTTGCGCACCATGGCGACCTCGCTTTCGACCCTGCTGGCGATTCTGGCGCTGATGCTGTTTGCCGGTGAAAACCTCTGGGGCTTCTCCCTGGCGCTGTTTATCGGTGTGTCGGCGGGTACCTACTCCTCGGTGTATATCGCCAGCATCCTGCTGATCTGGCTCAAGCTGACCCGTGACGACCTGATCCCGCCGGCAGTGGCCGAGGAAGTCGACGAGCGCCCTTGATTGATCTGTGACGCCGCGCGCGATTTGCCACAGTGCTTATCCGCGCGCTGAACTGATTGCACGCCTGGCCAGTCAAACCTGATGAATAGAAGCGCATCTGCTTCTTTCCTTGAATGTCAGGAGTCAGGCGTGAACAAATCAATGCTGGTAGGTGCGGTACTGGGTGCGGTGGGCGTGACTGCCGGTGGCGCAGTGGCGACCTACAGCGTCATCAACAGCGCGCCCAAGTATGCGCAGGTCTTGGCGGTGCAGCCGGTCAAGCAGACCATCAAGACCCCGCGGCAGGTGTGCAAAGACGTGACGGTGACCAAGCAGAAGCCGGTGCAGGATCAGCACAAGATCGCCGGCACCCTGGTTGGCGCCCTGGCCGGCGGCTTGCTCGGCAACCAGATTGGTGGCGGTACCGGCAAGAAGGTCGCCACCGTGGCCGGCGCTGCCGCAGGCGGTTACGCCGGCAATCAGGTGCAGGGCAACATGCAGGCCAACGACACCTACACCACCACCGAAACCCGTTGCAGCACGGTGACCGATACCAGTGAAAAGGTGGTCGGTTATGACGTCAAGTACCAGATTGGCGACAAGGTCAGCCAACTGCGCATGGACCGTGATCCGGGTACGCAAATCCCCCTGAGCAAGGAAGGCGAGCTGCTGCTGGTGCAGAAAGCGGCCGAGTAAGCGTCCGTCGTTCGCTCAAGAAGCGCCCCGTGGGGCGCTTTTTTGTGCGCGTAGTAGCCAGTTATTACCCGGTGCCAAGCCTGCGGGTGAACAATCGGCGCACTGAATACATCCACGGGAGAGCGATGATGGCGGCGAAGAAGATTCTGATGCTGGTTGGCGATTATGTTGAAGACTACGAAGTGATGGTGCCGTTCCAGGCCCTGCAGATGGTCGGTCATAGCGTGCATGCGGTGTGTCCGGGCAAATCGGCCGGGCAGAGCGTGCGCACCGCCATTCACGATTTTGAAGGCGAGCAGACTTACAGCGAAAAGCCGGGGCACAACTTTGCCCTGAACTTCGATTTCGCCCAGGTTAAGGCGGCTGACTACGATGCCCTGCTGATCCCCGGTGGTCGCGCGCCGGAATACCTGCGCCTGAATGCCGACGTGCTGGCCCTGGTGCAAGCCTTTGATGCTGCCGGCAAGCCGCTTGCGGCAGTTTGTCATGGCGCCCAGCTGCTGGCGGCGGCGGGAGTGCTGAAAGGCCGCGAGTGCAGCGCCTACCCGGCCTGCGGCCCGGAAGTGCAGTTGGCGGGCGGCCAGTATATGGACATCGGCGTCGATCAGGCCCATGTTCAGGGTAATCTGGTGACGGCGCCGGCCTGGCCTGCGCACCCCAACTGGTTGGCCGCCTTCCTCGGCCTGCTGGGTACCCAGATCAGTCTGTAAGCGCTTGTTGTTCAGCGCAGGCGCCGCATTGGCGGGGCCTGCGGCTATTCAAGGAGGCCGCCATGTGCGAGCTGTATGTCAAAGCCGATCCGATTCTTTACGAGTCGCGCTCGCGCTCGTTGCGCATTCGCGGCGTGGTCACCACCTTGCGTCTGGAAAACCAGTTTTGGGACATCCTCGGCGAAATCGCCGCAGTCGATGGCATGACCACCAATCAACTGATCACCAAGCTGTATGACGAGGTCATGGATTACCGCGGTGAAGTGGTCAACTTCGCGTCTTTTTTGCGCGTCAGTTGCACGCGCTTTCTCGGTCAGCGCCGCGAGCGTCTGGGCGAGTTGAGCCTGGTGGCGGGACGCGCGCTGCCCTGATGGGCAGCGCCAGGCCGGCTTAAGCCATTGCGCGTTGCGGCGCCAATGGCCGTTGCGGCTTCAGTCGTCGAAGTCGTGCCAGCCGCCCAGTTGCTTCCAGCGATTGACGATGCCGCAGAACAGCTCGGCAGTCTTCTCGGTGTCGTAGCGGGCCGAGTGGGCTTCGCGGCCGTCGAAGTCCATGCCGGCCGCCTGGCAGGCTTTGGCCAGGACCGTCTGGCCATAGGCGAGGCCGGCCAGGGTGGCGGTGTCGAAGCTGGAGAACGGGTGGAACGGATTGCGCTTGAGTTCGGTGCGCTCAACGGCAGCGTTGAGGAAGCCGAGATCGAAGCTGCTGTTGTGCCCGACCAGAATCGCGCGCTTGCAGCCGTTGGCCTTCAGCGCTTTGCGGATGCCCCGGAAAATATCGGTCAGGGCGCTTTCTTCACTCACGGCCATGCGCAGCGGGTGATCGAGCTTGATCCCGGTGAAATCCAGTGCGGCCTGTTCGATGTTGGCGCCGGCAAACGGCTCCACGCGAAAGAAATAGGTGTGGTCGGGGAACACGAAGCCCTTTTCGTCCATGCCGATGGTGGTCGCGGCAATTTCCAGCAGGGCGTCGGTGGCGCAGTTGAAGCCGCCGGTTTCAACATCGACGACTACCGGCAGGTAACCGCGAAAGCGTTGGGCCATGGGGTGTCGTGCACCGCCGCCGCTGCCGCCTTCATGTTCGTCGTCGTAGTGGTCTTCGCTCACGCAGTGTGCTCCAGCAGGCGCCAGCGCAGTTGTTCACCAGCGCGCAGCGGAATAACGGTGTGCTCGCCGAGTGGCAAGCAGGTGGGGGCGGTCCAGTCTTCACGGACCAGGGTGATGCGATCGGTATTGCGCGGCAGGCCGTAGAAATCCGGGCCGTGCAGGCTGGCAAAGCCTTCCAGCTTGTCCAGTGCATTGCGCTGCTCGAAGGCTTCGGCATACAGCTCAATGGCCGCATAGGCGGTGTAGCAGCCGGCGCAGCCGCAGGCGGCTTCCTTGGCGTGCAAGGCGTGGGGCGCCGAGTCGGTGCCGAGGAAGAATTTGCTGCTGCCGCTGGTGGCCGCCTCCAGCAGGGCGTCCTGGTGGGTGTTGCGCTTGAGGATCGGCAGGCAATAGAAGTGCGGGCGAATCCCGCCGACCAGCATGTGGTTGCGGTTGTACAGCAGGTGATGGGCGGTGATGGTGGCGCCGACATTGGCCGAGGCGCTGTTGACGAACTGCACCGCATCGCCGGTGGTGATGTGTTCGAACACCACTTTCAGACTCGGGAAGCGCTCCACGACGCGCACCAGATGCTCATCGATAAAGGCTTTTTCGCGGTCGAACACGTCGATCTCGCTGCGTGTCACTTCGCCGTGTACCAGCAGCGGCAGGCCGACCTCGGCCATGGCCTCCAGCGCCGGGAAGATCTTGTCGATGCGGGTGACGCCCGAGTCCGAGTTGGTGGTGGCGCCGGCCGGATACAGCTTGGCGGCATGCACGAAGCCCGACGCCTTGGCCGCGCGCACGTCGGCGGCCGAGGTCAGGTCGGTGAGGTAGAGCACCATCAGCGGCTCGA
>DAITLT010000184.1:0-2252 GCA_036835505.1 Pseudomonas sp. | reverse complement strand
GCGGGCGGCGAGGATGCGCTGGCGGTAGGCGTCGGCTTCGGCGGCGTTGCGTACCGGCGGCACCAGGTTGGGCATGATGATGGCGCGGCCAAAGGTGCGCGCCACATCGGCCACGGTATTGGCTAGCACGGCACCGTCGCGCAGGTGAATGTGCCAGTCGTCGGGACGCAGCAGGGTCAGGCGGTCAGACATGGGGGCTTCCAGGCGGGTAAAACTGGCTGAACATGCTACCGGAAAAGCCCTGCGCCGGCACGCCGCTGTTTGTCTGAGCGCGCCGTGGGCCGGGAAAAATCGCCCCGGCACTTAAGTTTTGCCGCGCCGCACCGATACCCAGAACAATGCCGTAATCCCTTGTGGAGCCTGCTGTGGATCAGCGCTATTTCGTCCTGCTCGGTCTGCTGGTCAGCCTGCCAGCCACCGCCATTACCTTCCAGACGCGTCTGGAGGCGGTGCAGTGGACGGTGGCCGGGGATCAGTTCGAGTGTCGCTTGTCGCAGCCGATCAGTGATTTTGGCAGCGGCGAGTTCGTGCGCCGCGCGGGTGAGTCGGCGATTTTCCGCATCAATGGCCATGAGCACTGGCTGGGCAATGGCTCCGGCACCTTGCTGGCCGCTGCCGCGCCCTGGCAGCCGGGGCGGGCAGACATCAACCTGGGTGTGCTCAAGGTAACGGCCGGGCAACCGGTCAGCAGCAATCAACTGCAGGCCGGGCGCCTGCTCACCGGCCTGCTGGAGGGGCGCAGCCCGCTGGTGCGGATGCGTACCCAACACGGCAACGATGCGCTGGAGGTGCGCGTGCTGCCGGCCAAGTTCGCCCAGGCTTACCGCGACTACCTCGGCTGCACGGCCAAGCTGCTGCCGGTCAATTTCGAGCAGATCAAACAGGCGCAGATCGGTTTTCCCTCGGGGGTGGTGGTCGATGCTCTGGCCCAGGCCAAGCTGGACATCATCTTGCAGTTCCTCAAGGCCGACCCGACGGTCAATCGCATCAACCTCGATGGCCACTCCGACAACAGCGGCAATCGCCTGAGCAATCGCGACCTGTCGCGCCGCCGAGCGCTGGCGGTGATGGAATACCTGAAGGCCAATGGCGTGCCCGAGACGCAGATCACCCTGCGTTTTCACGGTGAACGCTACCCGCTGGTGCCGAATAACAGCGAAGCCAACCGCGCCAAGAATCGCCGGGTGAGCCTGCAACTGGAGCGTGAGGCCGCGCCGCAAGCACCGCCTGCCGCGGCGGCCAAGGGCGAGGCGGGCGCCACGTCCTGAGCCGCACGAGTGGTCGTTTGTGCGGCACAAATCGTCGCTTGGTCGTCATCGCGTGTCGCGCCTCTGTAAATAAGCCGGCGCGGCCGGTAGAATCGCGGGTTTTCCGTACAACCCGTGGAGTTGATGGCATGACGGACGTTAACAAGGTAGTTCTGGCCTATTCCGGTGGCCTGGATACCTCGGTGATCCTCAAGTGGCTGCAAGACACCTATAACTGCGAAGTGGTGACCTTCACCGCCGACCTCGGCCAGGGCGAAGAAGTCGAGCCGGCACGCGCCAAGGCCAAGGCCATGGGCGTCAAGGAAATCTACATCGACGACCTGCGCGAAGAGTTCGTCCGCGACTTCGTCTACCCGATGTTCCGCGCCAACACCGTCTACGAAGGCGAGTACCTGCTGGGTACCTCCATCGCCCGTCCGCTGATCGCCAAGCGCCTGATCGAGATCGCCAACGAGACCGGCGCCGACGCCATCTCCCACGGCGCCACCGGCAAGGGCAACGACCAGGTGCGTTTCGAGCTGGGTGCCTACGCGCTCAAGCCCGGCGTGAAAGTCATCGCCCCGTGGCGCGAGTGGGACCTGCTGTCGCGCGAGAAGCTGATGGACTACGCCGCCAAGCACGAGATCCCGATCGAGCGCCACGGCAAGAAGAAGTCGCCGTACTCCATGGATGCCAACCTGCTGCACATCTCCTATGAAGGCGGCGTGCTGGAAGACACCTGGACCGAGCACGAAGAAGACATGTGGAAGTGGACCGTGTGCCCGCAGCAGGCACCGGACGTAGCCACCTATATCGAGCTGACCTACCGCAAGGGCGACATCGTTGCCATCGACGGCGTTGAGATGAGCCCGGCCAGCGTGCTGGCTGAATTGAACCGCGTCGGCGGCCTCAACGGCATCGGCCGTCTGGACATCGTCGAGAACCGTTATGTCGGCATGAAGTCCCGTGGCTGCTACGAGACCCCAGGCGGCACCATCATGCTGC
>DAITLT010000183.1:0-6867 GCA_036835505.1 Pseudomonas sp. | reverse complement strand
ACCCGGAGCTGGTGGGCGAAGTGCTGAAGGTGATGCAGGCGCTGGCCGAGGAAGGTCGCACCATGGTCGTGGTGACCCACGAGATGGGCTTTGCCCGCCACGTGTCCAACCATGTGGTGTTCCTGCATCAAGGCCAGATCGAGGAGCAGGGCCACCCGTCCGAGGTGCTGACGGCGCCGAAGAGCGAACGTCTGCAGCAGTTCCTTAGCGGTCGCCTGAAATAGCCGCCGAGGATCTGGCGGTGTCCGGCGGTTCCTGAGGGGGCATTTCAGTATGGCGCAATAACCTCATCGGCCGCGAACTCGGCGGGAGCCGCCGCGCGGCCGAGACCCCGCCAGTCGGGCGGGCTTCACCATGTCCTGTCAGGCAACAATGATTGACTCATCGTTGATGATCGCGCGCAGTAATTCGCCGAACATCGCACTGTCCACTTGCTGCGGCAAGCGGCGTACATCATGCCACTCAAGGAGCCGCCTATGTTCCCCGTCGCCGATCTAATCGCGCTGGCCCGCTCGCTGCCGGCCGATACCGACCATTCGCTGGGCCAGCTAGCCCGTTCGTCGTTGGTGCTGCTGAACCTGAAACCTCAGGCTTATCCGCTCGAACTTCATCAAGAGACCGAACGCATCCTGGTGCTGCAGGGTGAGGCGGGCGTCGAGTTCGAGCAGGGTGCGGTCCGCCTGGTCGGCGGGACGCTGTTGGTCCTCCCGCCCGGACAGCGGCATGCCTTCTCGGCGGATTCGGATGCGGTGGTGCTGGCGATCTTTGGCGAGCCCGATGAAACGGCGGCTGCAATCCCTGCCTGCTGAGTGGAAGTCGCCGCGATGTGGCGGCTGTCTGTACAACTCCAACAACCTGAACCAACCATAAAAAGAGGCTTTAGCTCATGAAAAAGGTATTTGCAGCGATGTCGCTGGCGCTGTTGGCGGTATCCGTCGGCGTGTCGGCCAAGGACGTGCAGGAAGTTCGTTTCGGTGTCTCGCCGGATTCCCCGCCGTTCGAACTGAAGATGGCCGATGGCACGCTGGGCGGATTCGATATCGACCTGGGCAACGCCATTTGCGCCAAGCTCAAGGCCGAATGCGTGTGGGTGGAAAACGACTTCGACGGCATGATCCCGGCGCTCAGGGCCAAGAAGTTCGACGGAGTACTCTCTTCCATGAGCGTGACCGAGAAGCGCCAGAAGCAGATCGCCTTCTCCGACAAACTGTTCAACGCCCCGGTGCGCATGGTGGCGAAAAAAGGCTCTACACTGCTGCCGACCGTTGAATCGCTCAAGGGCAAGCGCATCGGCGTGCAGCAAGGCACGACCCAGGAAACCTACGCCAAAACCTACTGGGAGCCGCAAGGCGTGACGGTGGTGTCGTACCAGAACCTGGATCTGAGCTTGGCAGACTTGCTGGCCGGCCGGGTGGACGCCACCCTGCAGGACGCGGTGCAAGCCGAGATCGGCTTCCTGAAGACCCCGCGTGGCCGTGACTTCGCCTTTGCCGGCCCGACCCTGAACGACCAGAAGACCCTGGGTAGCGGTACCGCCATTGGCCTGCGCAAGGAGGATGTCGAGTTGCGTCAGTTGATCAACCAGGCGCTTGCCGAGATGCACCAGGACGGCACCTACCAGCGTCTCGAGCAGAAGTATTTCTCGTTCAGCCTCTACGAGTAAGGCGTTGCGGCTGGCCCGCCCTTCGCCGGCGGGCCGGCTTTCCCCAGTACCAGAAAATATCTGCCCCGGTCCGACTTCTTGCGCTGATTTAGTGTGGATTTGCTTCGATCGTGCGCGGAATGTTGCACCGATACCAAGCATTGACGAGTGGCGGGGCGGGGTGCCGGGAGGCGGCTTCGGGGTAATGGCTTGTCGATCACTATTAACGGGCATGCCGCGAGCGGCACCCCAAATCATGAAAGCCTCTCGCGGCATACCCACTCCCTCATCCGGCGCTGCGCGCCACCTTGATCCACAGGGACGTGGTGAATGCGGCAATCCCGCCGGGAGAAGGACATAAGGAAGATGTCGCTGCGCGACTTTCACATTAAGCGGAGGAAGTGACATGGCCTGGGTGATTTTGCTGTTGGCGGGTGTGCTGGAGGCGGTCTGGGCGATCGGGCTCAAGCGCAGCAATGGTTTCAGCGAGTGGGGACCAGCGCTTTACACCGTGCTGGCCCTGGCCGCGAGCGTCTGGCTGCTGGGGGTGGCCATGCGCGAGATTCCGATCGGCATCGCCTACGCCATCTGGACGGCAATCGGCACGCTGCTGGTGTTCATCTTTGCCGTGCTTTCCGGAGGGCAAACCATCAACCTGATGCAGACGCTGTGTGTGCTTGGGCTGGTGGCCTGCGGTCTGGGCTTGAAATTCGCTTGATGTGCGCTTGCCTGGGAGTCATGCATGAAGGACGGCCCCGTTCCTGAGAGTTATACCGGCGTATGGCAGCGAACCCTGTTGCAAACCGCCAGCGGTGAACGCGACACCAGCAGCCGGGTGTTCTGGCTGCAGTCGCGGCGCTTGCATGCCGACCTGCGCATCCGCCTGGACCGGCCGGTTTTGCCGGTTGGCGTGGGCTTGGCCGATATCACGCGCGAGCAAGCACTGGCGCTGGCCCGCCAGGGCGGGTTCGCCGGCACCACTCGGGTGGATGGCGATCTGTGCCGCTGGCAGCGGGAGATCGACTATCGCCCGCCGGCATTGGCGGCGGACGTCGGCGTCATGCGTTTCGCAACGGCCGATAGGCTGCTCGAGGATTGCCCGCACGGCCGCTACCACGAATGCTGGCAGCGGCTGCCCGATTCGCAGGGGATCAGCCAGGGCTTTCGCCTGGAGGAAGTGGGGGGGTCCGCTGCCGTGGCGCCGCGGATCGCCTACCTGCTGGTGTGCGGGGTTTATTTTGCGTTCGTGCGCAGCCGGGGGGCCGCCCTGCCGGCCGGAGCGAGCCTGGTGTCCCTGGTCGCAGCCGCGCAGCAGGCGCAAGAGCGGGTGGCTCTGCTGGATTGCGAGCTGTCGTTCGGGCGTTGCGATGGCGCGGCGCCGAACTGGCGAATCGAGCTGTCGACCCTGCCGCTGCGCGAGGGCGCCACCCTGTTTGCCGAGCCGCCGGCGCTCCTTCGCAGGGCTCGGCGCTGGCACGCTGAAGATCGGCTATGGATCAGCAGTCTTGACGGCCCGCTGCTGTGGCGAATCAGCGCTGCCGATTGATAGGCCATTCGGTTAATCCGAGGTGAATTCGGTGGCCTGAGCCGCGGACTTCATCGCCTCGACCACATAGTTGAGCCAACCGCTGGCGCTGCTGGGGCGATACACCAGCACAACCTGCTGGGTGCAGGAGAAGGGGTTGTCGGTCAGATTGAGGCGCAACAACTGCAGTTCGGCCAGCGCATAGTCCGGCAGGTAGGCGAGCGCCAAGCCGGCGCGCACCAGGCCGTCGACCAGCAGCAGGTCATCGCTGCGGTAGCGGATGCTGCGTGGTTGCTGATCGTCGCGCCAGCCGTCGGTGGCCGGTCCCCCCTGCAGCCCGCGAAACGGCGGCTGGGCCGGGACCACGAAAGGGTATTGCAGGACCTCGGCCACGGTGGCGCGCGGGCCGCCGGCGGGGGCGGCGACAGCCAGCGAGTGGCCCGCGCCGATGGCCACTTCGAAATGGGTTTGGCCGATGTTCAGCGCACTATGCCGCGGGTCGAGCGCGCCCAGGGCCGCCGTGGTCACCAGCGCCAGATCCGCCTCGCCGCGTCCCAAGGCGCTGAGCGCGGCGTCTTCCTTTTCGTTGCCGAAGGTCACTTGCGCGCCGGGAAAACGTTCGCCGATCAAGACGGCCATCCGCCGCCCCCAATTCAACTGCAACAGCGCCGGCCCGGCGATCCGGCAGTGGAAGCTGCCGCGCGTGCCGAGGAACTCGCTGCGCATCTGGTCGGCACTGGCCACCAGCGCCGCGGCCCGGTCGAGCAGGCGCGCACCGTCGGCATTCAAGCGCAGATTGCGCCCTTGGCGGTCGAACAGCGCGGTCTGCAGGGCTTGTTCCAGGCGCTTCAGCCCCTTGGACAGGGCGCTCGGGCTCAGGTGCAGCTCCCAGGCGGCATCGGCCAGGTTCTGATGGTGCGCCAGGGCCAGGAATTGGCGCAGGGTGGCCAGGTCGAATGTTTCCATTTGCTCAATAGAAGTTGAATATTCGTGGATAAAAAAGCAAGTTTGATGGCGGACAATAACCGAGGTTTTCTGCCGCGGCAAGGCGGGGCGCTGCCCGGCCTGCCCCGCCCTCTGCACCTTGTCTCAACCTAGGTTAAGGAGATGGTTATGCACGCAATGAGTTCACCACTGGCTATGCGGGGGGATGCCGCATGAAGACCATCGCCTGCATTCAGCATCTGGCCGAAGAAGGCCCCGGTGCCCTGGCCGACTGGGCGCTGCACAGTGAGGTGGCCATCGAAGTGTTTCGCGCCGACCTGGGACAGTTGCCGAGCCATGGCGGCTACGCGGCCTATGTGCTGCTGGGCGGGCCGTTCGATGCGGTAGGGGCAGCGTGCCCGGCCTGGCTGGAACGGGAGAAGGCCTGGCTCGGCGGCGTGCTGCGCCAGGCCAAGCCGGTGCTCGGCATCTGCCTGGGCGGGCAACTGCTCGCCGATCGGCTGGGCGCGCGGGTCGCCCCCATCGAGCGGCCCGAGGGCGGCTGGTGCGCGGTGGAACTGATCGAGGACGACGGGCCAGGCCTGGCGGTGCTGCAGTGGCATGAGTGCGGCTTTGCCCTGCCGGCCGGGGCCAGGCGCCTGGCCCGCGGCGCGGACTGGGCGAACCAGGGCTATGCGCTCGGCGAGGCGCTGATCGGGCTGCAGTTTCACCCCGAATGGACGCCATCGATCGTGAGTGCGCTCAACCGCCGCTTCGGCGCCGAATCGCCGCTGCCCACGCCTTCGGCCGCGGACCAAGGCAGTTATGCCGACATGCATGCCTGGTTCTTCACCTTGCTCGATCGCTGGTCGGGGGCCTGGTCGAGCTGATGGCGCTGGCGGCATCAGGGCGCGGTGCATCTTCGCATCAAAATTCGTGTTTTAAGGGACGGGATGCCGCGTGCGAAACACAATTGGTGACCACGATATTGATGCTGCTGGGCGTCAGCAAGGGTCGATAGTTGCCGGTGACGAATTGCAGAAGTCGACCGATTCTGTTGAAAAAGTAGCTCCCCTGCCTGGCCTGCGGCAAAATCGCTTCATTGGCCGGAGGGGGATCACCAGCATGATGGGACAGTTAGCGAGTGGGCAGGAGCGACTGTTTTACTCGTTCAACCTTGAAGATCACATCCCAGCCAATCACCTCCTGCGCAGCATTGATCAATGCCTCGATCTGAGCGACCTGCGCCATCACCTCGCCGATTTCTATAGCCCGATTGGGCGTCCGTCGATTGATCCTGAGCTGATGATCCGCATGCTGATCGTGGGCTATTGCTATGGCATTCGCTCAGAACGGCGGTTGTGTGAAGAGGCCCATTTGAACCTGGCCTATCGCTGGTTCTGCCGGCTGAGTCTTGAAGATGAAGTGCCCAACCACTCGACGTTTTCCAAAAATCGACACGGTCGTTTCCGCGATAGCGATCTGTTTCGCTGGTTGTTCAATGAAGTGCTGCGTCGCTGCATGGACGCAGGCTTGGTCAAGGGCGAGGGATTTGCCGTGGACGCCAGCATCATCAAAGCGGATGCGAGCAGACAGCGTGGCGTGCCGGGTGATGAGGAGGTCAACTGGAGTGATCCGTCGCTCAGCACCCGTGCTGTACGTGAATACCTTGAGGCACTTGATGAAGAGGCTTTGGCCGAAACGCTACCGAAACGCCTATCGTTGACGGATCCTCAAGCCCGCTGGACGGCCGCTCCAGGTGGTCCAGCGTTCTTCGCCTACTCCACGAACTACCTGATCGATACCGAGCATGGCGTAATCGTGGATGTGGAACCCACGCCTGCTCATCGAAGCGCAGAAGTCGAGAGCACCAAGATAATGATCGAGCGCGTTGAAGCGCAGTTCGACATCAAACCGGAACGCCTCATTGGCGACACCGCTTACGGTACAGCGCCAATGCTGGCCTGGATGGTGGAGGAAAAAGACATCGAGCCTCATGTGCCGGTGTGGGACAAAACCGAGCGCAAGAACGACAGTTTCTCGAGCAACGATTTCCACTGGAATGAAGAGGCTGAGGAATAACGCTGCCCAGCCGGCAACGCACTACGCAGCGAATGGCGAGCTTTCAAGAACGAGCGTTCGCACGTCACGAAAGCCAACACCATCATCTTCCGATCCAGACAGACCGACTGCGCGGCTTGTTCGATGAAAGCCAAGTGCTGCCCGAACACTTCGATTCGCAAGATCGCCCGCAGCGTCCATGAAGCGGCTCGTGATGTGGCCCGGCGCATCGCAGCGACGCCTGAGTACGAGCGCTCTCGTCACGAACGCAAGAAGGTCGAAATGTTGTTTGCCCACCTCAAACGCATCCTGAAACTGGATCGCTTGCGGCTACGCGGCATGAGTGGTGCGACCGATGAGTTCACGCTGGCAGCTGCGGTGCAAAACCTGCGACGGCTGGCCAAACTTACATCGCAAGGGCCACCAATCACGGGTAGGTGCGCCTGCGCCAAGCAAAAACCTCAAATTAACCCAATAACAAAGCTACAAAGGTCAACGAAGAACCGAAAAACCACTCAATGTGGTGAGTAGGTTTTCCGCTGATGGTCGTGCCTGAGTTCAGGCGATCTAGAAAATCCGACTTTTTCAACAGAATCGACCCGTACCTGACGTTCAGCAGCATCACTATCGTGGTCACCGATTGATTTTCGCACGCGGCAACCCTTGCCTTAAAACACGAATTTTGACGCAAAAATTGGCTGTTTAAACGGTTATT
>DAITLT010000182.1:3183-6868 GCA_036835505.1 Pseudomonas sp. | reverse complement strand
ACCGTGCTGGCGACCCGCTGCCTGGACGTGGAAGACGCCTACAAGGCGGTGGATTGGAAGATTCTCAGCCTGATCTTCGGCATGCTGGCCATCAGCATCGCCATGGACAAGGTCGGCCTGGTCAAGCTGCTGGTGGAGAACGTCATGGGCTGGCTGCCCTGGGCCGGGCCGCTGCTGATGCTGAGCTTTATCTACCTGTTCACCTCGATCCTCACCGAGGTGCTGTCGAACAACGCCGTGGCCGTGCTGGTCACCCCGATTGCCATCGGCATGGCCCAGCACCTGGGCGTTGACCCGCGCGCCTTCGTGGTCGCGGTGATGTTCGCCGCCAGCGCCAGCTTCGCCACGCCCATTGGCTATCAGACCAACACCTTCGTCTACAACGCCGGCGGCTACCGCTTCACCGACTTTATGAAGGTCGGCATTCCGCTCAACCTGCTGCTGTGGCTGGTGGCAACCCTGGTGCTGCCGCTGTTCTGGCCATTAACGCCGGGGTAAATTCTGCCGGCCTTGCGCTTGCGCATTGACCGCCACGACAGATTTCCCGATGCTGCCGGCTTTCCCCGCCGCCCTTAAGGAACTCTGTATGAAACTGGAAACCCTGGCCATCCACGCCGGTTACAGCCCCGACCCGACCACCAAGGCGGTGGCGGTGCCGATTTACCAGACCACCTCGTTTGCCTTCGACAACACCCAGCACGGTGCCGACCTGTTCGACCTCAAGGTGCCGGGCAACATCTATTCGCGGATCATGAACCCGACCAACGACGTGCTGGAGCAGCGCGTCGCGGCGCTGGAAGGCGGGGTCGGCGCCCTGGCCGTGGCCAGCGGCATGGCGGCCATCACCTACGCGGTGCAGACCCTCGCCGAAGTCGGCGACAACATCGTCTCGGTGGCCAAGCTCTACGGCGGCACCTACAACCTGTTCGCCCACACCCTGCCGCGCTCCGGCATCGAGGTGCGCTTCGCCGCCCACGATGACATCGCCGCCCTGGAAGCGCTGATCGATGAGCGCACCAAGGCCGTATTCTGCGAATCAATCGGCAACCCGGCCGGCAATATCATCGACCTCAAGGCCCTGGCCGACGCCGCCCACCGCCATGGTGTGCCGCTGATCGTCGACAACACCGTGGCCACGCCGATCCTCTGCCGGCCGTTCGAGCACGGCGCCGACATCGTCGTACACTCGCTGACCAAATACATGGGCGGCCACGGCACCAGCATCGGCGGCATCGTGGTCGATTCGGGCACCTTCCCCTGGGCAGCAAACGCGGCGCGCTTCCCGCTGCTCAACATCCCGGACCCGTCCTACCACGGCGTGACCTACACCGAAGCCTTCGGCCCGGCAGCCTTTATCGGCCGTTGCCGGGTGGTGCCGCTGCGCAACATGGGCGCGGCGCTGTCGCCGTTCAACGCCTTCCTGATCCTGCAAGGCCTGGAAACCCTGGCCCTGCGCATGGAGCGCCACTGCCAGAACGCCCTTCAGGTCGCCAGTTACCTGCAGAGTCATCCGCAGGTGGCCTGGGTGAAATACGCCGGTTTGCCCGATCACCCCGAGCACCAACTGGCCCAGCGCTACATGGGCGGCAAGCCGGCGGCGATCCTCTGTTTTGGCATCAAGGGCGGCATCGAGGCCGGCGCGCGCTTTATCGACGCCCTGCAACTGGTGGTGCGCCTGGTGAACATCGGCGACGCCAAGTCCCTGGCCTGTCACCCGGCCACCACCACCCACCGCCAGCTCAACCAAGAGGAGCTGGCCAAGGCCGGGGTGTCCCAGGATCTGATCCGCCTGTCGATCGGCATCGAGCATATCGACGACATCCTCGCCGACCTGGAGCAGTCGCTGCAGGCCGCCAAGGGCTAACCGCCCGACCTTGATATTCGCGGCAATGACTCCAGATAGGGAACAGCCCTTTCTGGAGTCATCCATGCCCACTCCACTGACCATTCCCTGCCCCCACTGCAACAGCCGCAACCGCATCCCCAGCGCCCGTCTGGGCGATACGCCGCGCTGTGGCCGCTGTAAAAATCCGCTGCTGCTGAGCCAGCCGTTCGACCTCAGCGCCAGCAACTACGCCAGCCAAATCAAAGGCGAGCTGCCGCTGTTGGTGGATGTGTGGGCCAGTTGGTGCGGCCCATGCCAAGCCTTTGCGCCGATATTCACTCAGGCCGCCGCGCAATTGCAGGGCCGCTGCCGCCTGGCCAAGCTCGACAGCGAGGCCAATCAGCAACTGGCCGGGCAATTGGGCATCCGCTCAATCCCCAGCCTGATTCTGTTCAAGAATGGCCAGGAAGTAGCACGCCAGAGTGGCGCCATGGCCTTGCCACAGCTACAGGCCTGGCTGCGTCAGCAGGGTATTTGAGCATTTCCGTCAGTGCCGGCGAGCGCTGCTGTCATTGTTCGCCCAGGCCCAAGCGCTAAGCTGCACGATGATCAAGACAAGGAGTTGTCCATGCCCTCATCCGCGCCCCTGCCCGCCGAAATCGTTCGTCAGCTCAGCGAAGACTCAATCGCCTTCGTCAAACGCACAAACCTCAAGGCCGAGGTGCTGGAGCCGGGCTTCGTGCGCCTGCGCATGCCCCTGGCCGGCAACCAGAACCATATCGGCAGCATGTATGCCGGCGCCCTGTTTACCCTGGCGGAGATCCCCGGCGGCGCGCTGTTTCTCAGCAGTTTCGATGCCCGCCAGTTCTATCCGATCATCAAGGAGATGAACCTGTGCTTTCGCCGCCCGGCGACCGCTGACATCCTCGTCGAGGCGCGCCTGAGCGCAGCAGAAATCGAGCGCCTGCAAACCGAGGCACAGGCCAACGGCAAGGCCGAGTATGTGCTGGCGCTGCAACTGACGGACGGTAACGGTGAAGTGGTCGCCAGCAGTCGCGCAACCTATCAGTTGCGTAAACACTGAGACGAGCGAGTTGTCATAGATCAACGCACTCGGTGTCACTTCGAGCACACTCAGCCGATCAATGGAGGATTCTGCCTTGTTCACTCATCTTCTGCTTGCCCACGACCTCAGCCATGAAGCCGATGTCGCCTTGCGCCGCGCCGCCCAACTGGCCAGCCAATTCCAGGCCAAACTGACCCTGCTCCACGTCGCCGAGGGCCACCCGTCCAGCAGCGCAGTTGCCAGCCTGCGGGTGGCCGCCGAACAGGTATTGGGCGAGCGCCTGGCCACCTACTGCCATGGCAACGCCGAGGTGCGCCTGGAGGCCGGCAAGCCCAGCGAGGTGATTCACCAGATTCTCGGTGAGGGCGATGTTGACTTGCTGGTGCTCGGCTCCCACCACAAGGGCCGCCCCGAGCTGTTCACCGGCACCAACCTCGACCGCCTGGCCCGGCAAAGCCCGGTGCCGGTGCTGCTGGCCGTCAACCAAGACGAGCGCCCGTACCAGCAGGGCATTGTCGCCCTCGACTCCTCCCTGTGCTCGTGCAACGCCCTGCGCCACGCCTATGCCTTGATGCCGGCCAACGGCCAGTTGCTGGCGACGAATATCTTTCCGCTCAGCGGCCGTCTGGCCAAACAGGAGGCTGCCGAGCGTCTGGCCATGCAGCAGCAACTGATCGGGCAAATGCTCGATGACGAATCCGCCAGCCTGCCGCAACCCGGCCCACAGCTGGAGCAATTGGTCATCGCCGGCACCCTGTCCGCCAGCCTCGATGAGGTCATCGCCCAACGCCAGC
>DAITLT010000182.1:0-3173 GCA_036835505.1 Pseudomonas sp. | reverse complement strand
GGCCCAGACCCTGCTCAGCAGCCTGGCCCAGCACTACCTGAACAAGCCGCCCTGCGATGTGCTGGTGGCGCGCTGAAGCCAAACCGATAAACAACCAGGGCGCCATTTAGGCGCCCTGGTTGTTTATCGGGGTCTGGCGTTATCAGTCGCGCTCTTCGAGCAACTGGTACAGCTCGACAAACTGCTGGGCGAGCTTGTGTCTGGGTTCGAGAAAGATCAGCGGCGTGCAGGCCTGGTGCGACTCGCGCATCTTCACCGAGCTGCTCAGGTACACCGGCAACACCGGCAAGCCCTCGCTGATCAGCTCGTCCAGCAACTGCTGCGGCAGGCTGGCGCGGGGCTGGAACTGGTTGACCACGATGCCTTCGACTTCCAGCTCTTCGTTATGGTCTTCCTTGATCTCCTCAATCTCGCGCAGCAGGCCGTACAGGGCCTGGCGCGAGAAGCTGTCGCAGTCGAAGGGGATCAGGCAGCGGTCGGCGGCGATCATCGCCGACACGGTGTAGAAGTTCAGCGCCGGCGGCGTGTCCAGGTAAATCCGGTCGTAGTCCTCGGCCAGCTCATCAAGCAACTTACGCAGCTTGTTGATCTTGTGCTTGGCCTCCAGCTTGGGCTGCAGGTCGGCCAGCTCGGCGGTGGCCGTGACCAGGTGCAGGTTGTCGAACGGGGTCTCGTAGATATCGACCTTGCCCTTCTTGGCAAAGGGGCCGGACGACAAGGTTTGCTTGAAGAAGTCGGCAATCCCGACAGGCACTTCGTCGCCGGTCAGACCGGTGAGGTAGTGGGTGGAATTGCCCTGGGCATCGAGGTCGATCAGCAGGGTGCGATGCCCCTCTGCTGCACTGACCGCTGCCAGATTGCAGGCAATACTGGATTTACCCACGCCACCTTTTTGATTGAACACCACGCGCCGCATGCCACACCTCCCTGAGCCGGTCGAGTTGCCGATTCTATGCAAAGCGCGTGACAAGGGCGAGGCATTCAGCGCAACAGGCCGGCAATTGCGCCGAAAAGCAGCGCTTTGCCGGCCGGCGCGGGGCCATCAGCCGTGATACTGGGCCGACAGCTCGTGTACCGCCGCGAAGAATGCACCGGCATGGGCCGGATCGACTTCCGGGGTGATGCCGTGGCCGAGGTTGAACACCTGGCCCGTGCCATGGCCGTAGCTGGCGAGAATGCGCGCCACCTCGGCACGAATGGCCGCCGGGCTGGCGTACAGCACGCTCGGGTCCATATTGCCTTGCAGGGCGACTTTGCTGCCAACCCGGGCGCGGGCGCTGCCGATGTCGCAGGTCCAATCCAGACCCAGGGCCTCGGCGCCGCTGTCGGCCATCGACTCCAGCCACAGACCGCCGCCCTTGGTGAACAGGATCACCGGCACGCGGCGGCCGTCGTGCTCGCGGATCAGGCCGGCGACGATCTTCTGCATATAGGCCAGGGAGAATTCCTGATAGGCCGCTGCCGACAGGCTGCCGCCCCAGGAATCGAAAATCTGTACCGCCTGGGCGCCGGCCAGGATCTGCCCGTTGAGGTAGGCGGTGACCGACTGCGCCAGCTTGTCGAGCAGGGCGTGCATGGCCTGCGGGTCGTTGTAGAGCATCGCCTTGGACTTGCGGAAGTCCTTCGACGAGCCGCCTTCGACCATGTAAGTGGCCAGGGTCCAGGGGCTGCCGGAGAAGCCGATCAGCGGCACGCGGCCATGCAACTCGCGGCGGATGGTGCGCACGGCGTCCATCACATAACCCAGGTCCTGTTCCGGATCGGGGATCGGCAAGGCCTCGATGTCGGCCATGCTGGCGATCACCTTCTTGAAGCGCGGGCCTTCGCCGGTCTCGAAATACAGGCCCTGGCCCATGGCATCGGGGATGGTCAGGATGTCGGAGAACAGGATCGCCGCGTCCAGTTGCGGGTAGCGATCCAGCGGCTGGATGGTGACCTCGCAGGCCAGCTCAGGATTCTTCATCAGATTGACGAAGTTGCCCGCCTTGGCGCGAGTGGCGCGGTACTCCGGCAAGTAGCGACCGGCCTGGCGCATCATCCACACCGGGGTGACATCCACCGGCTGCTTGAGCAGGGCACGCAGGAAACGGTCGTTCTTCAAGGCGGTCATGGCAGGCTCCGAACTCGGCAGCAGAAAAAGTGCCGGCATTTTCGCAGAGGCCAATGCAAAAGGCACGGCGAGTGCCGTGCCTTTTATCTATCACCTGACCTGAGTCAGCCGCCGGGCGGGTTAACCCAAGGCGTTAGCCATCACCGTGATCGATGGGTGTCGCTGCGCTCGACCCATCCTACGGCCTAAGCGTCACCAGCGAAGACCGGCTTTCAACGCAGCATGGCCGAGCGCAGTTGCTTAGACGCCGAGGTAGTCGAGGATGCCTTCGGCAGCCGTACGTCCCTCGAAAATCGCCGTTACCACCAGGTCAGAACCGCGCACCATGTCGCCACCGGCGAAGATCTTCGGGTTGCTGGTCTGGTGCTTGAACTGGCTCTGTGCCGGCGCAATCACCCGGCCCTGGCTGTCGGTCTGGATCTGCGTTGGCTCAAACCAGTCGGCCGGGCTTGGGCGGAAACCGAAGGCGATGACCACGGCGTCGGCCGGGATGATCTCTTCAGAACCGGGAATCGGCTCGGGGCTGCGACGACCACGGGCGTCCGGCTCGCCGAGGCGAGTCTCGACCACTTTCACGCCAGTTACCTGGCCCTCGCCAACGATGGCGATGGGCTGACGGTTGTAGAGGAATTTCACACCCTCTTCCTTGGCGTTCTTCACCTCTTTGCGCGAACCGGGCATGTTCTCCTCGTCACGCCGGTAGGCGCAGGTCACGGCCTTGGCGCCCTGACGGATCGAGGTGCGGTTGCAGTCCATGGCGGTGTCACCACCGCCGAGCACCACGACCTTCTTGCCCTTCATGTCGATAAAGTCTTCAGCCGACTTCTCGAAACCAAGGTTGCGGTTGACGTTGGCGATGAGGAAATCCAGGGCGTCATACACGCCTGGCAGGTCTTCACCCGGGAAGCCGCCCTTCATGTAGGTGTAGGTGCCCATGCCCATGAACACGGCATCGTACTCAGCCAGCAGCTGGTCGATGGTCACGTCCTTGCCGATTTCGGTGTTCAAACGGAACTCGATGCCCATGCCGGTGAACACTTCACGACGGTTGCTGAGCACGGTT
>DAITLT010000181.1:0-6869 GCA_036835505.1 Pseudomonas sp. | reverse complement strand
AGCGCCGAGCAGCGGCATCGCGAGTTGATGAAGCAAGCCGGCTTCATCGCGAAATAAAAAAAGAAAGGGCCCCTCACGAGGGCCTTTTCACCGCAGGGCCGGCCGCTTCCGGCGCTGGCCCTGCGTCCCAATCACTGTTCGCCCGATCCAGGGCTATTCAATTACTCAGCAGGAGTTCCCCCGATGGAGCCAAACGATCTATCCGGCACCGGGCAACGCTCGGGCGTCGCCACCAACGTCATCGAAGCCATCGTTGCCTTTCTCATCATGGTCCTGGGGGCTGTGGTCATCCAGGGCAGTTGGGCGCTGGGCTCGGGATGGACCAGCGACGGCCCCGGTGCCGGCTATTTCCCGTTTTACATCGGCATCATCCTCTGCATTTCCGGCGCCGGCATCATGATCCCGGCCTTGTTCGGAAAAAACAGGAATACCGAGATTTTTGTCGACAGCGAGCAACTCAAGCGCGTCCTGTCCGTGCTGTTGCCCGCCCTTGTCTACGTGCTGGCTGTGCAGTTCATAGGCCTGTATGTGGCTTCGGCTCTTTACATCGCCTTGTTCATGATCATCCTGGGCAAGTACTCCCGGGTCAAAAGCGTTATCACAGCGCTGGCCGTGAATGTGCTGTTTTTCTTCATGTTCGAGGTCTGGTTCAAGGTACCCCTGTTCAAGGGGCAATTCGACCTTTTGAGTTTCCTGGGTTACTGAGCTCCTTCACCCCGACACCAGACTATTGAACCTTACTGACCGGATATTTCCATGGACGAACTAAACTCGCTTTTTCACGGATTCAGCGTCATCCTGACGCCAATGAATATCCTGCTGATGTTCGTAGGCATCATCCTTGGCGTGCTGATCGGCGTGCTGCCAGGACTGGGTGGTGCCAACGGCGTGGCCATCCTGCTGCCCCTGACCTTCACGATGACGCCGACCTCGGCGATCATCATGCTGTCGTGCATTTACTGGGGCGCCCTTTTTGGCGGCGCCATCACCTCGGTGTTGTTCAACATACCGGGTGAACCCTGGTCGGTTGCAACCACCTTTGACGGCTACCCCCTGGCGCAGCAAGGCCACGCAGGTCAAGCGCTGACGGCAGCATTCACGTCATCGTTCATAGGCGCTTTTGTGGCTGTGGTGATGATCACCTTCATGGCACCCCTGGTCGCCAAGTTCGCGCTCAAGTTCGGCCCCCCCGAATTCTTTGCCGTCTATCTGCTGACCTTCTGCAGCTTCGTGGGCATGGGCAAAGGCTCCCCCTTCAAGATCCTGGCGTCCATGACCATCGGCTTCGCGCTGGCGGCCGTGGGCATGGACACCGTCACCGGGCAGTTGCGCCTGACCTTCGGCATTCCCGACCTGATGCGCCGCTTCGACTTCCTGATCGGCGTGATCGGGTTGTTCGGCATCGGTGAAATCCTGCTGTCGATGGAAGAAGGCCTGGCTTTTTCCGGCAAGAGCGCCAAGATCGACCCCAAGGTGGTGTTTGAAACCTGGAAAAAACTGCCGCGGTACTGGGCAACTTCCGTCAGGAGTTCGCTGATCGGCATCTGGATGGGCATCACCCCTGGCGGCGCCACCCCGGCTTCGTTCATGAGTTACGGCGTGGCCAAGAAGATGTCCAAGGACGGCGCCAAGTTCGGTACCGGCCAGCTCGAGGGCGTGATCGCCCCCGAAACAGCAGCCCACGCCGCCGGCACCAGCGCTCTGCTGCCCATGCTGGCGCTGGGCATTCCCGGCTCGCCAACAGCTGCCGTGTTGCTGGGTGGACTGCTGATCTGGGGCCTGCAGCCCGGACCGCTGCTGTTCGTCGAGCAAAAAGACTTCGTCTGGGGACTGATCGCCAGCATGTACCTGGGTAACCTCGTCGGCCTGATCGTCGTGCTGACCACGGTGCCGCTGTTCGCCTCCATCCTGCGCATTCCGTTTTCCATCATCGCCCCGGTGATTGTGGTGATCTGCGCCATTGGTGCCTATACCGTCCACAACGCCATGCTGGACATCTGGTTCATGATGCTCTTCGGGGTGATCGGTTACCTGTTCAAGAAACTGGACTACCCGCTCGCTCCGCTGGTGCTGGCGCTGGTTCTCGGAGACAAGGCGGAGGACTCCTTCCGCCAGGCCATGCTGGTTTCCCAGGGCGAAATGTCCATTCTGTGGTCCAACCCGCTGGTTGGCGGCATCAGCACGCTGGCGCTCGTCCTGCTGTTCTGGCCGCTGGTGGCGCGTCTTATCGCCAAAATTCGCCCGCCCAAGCGCGCGGAATTCGCAGCAGAACAGCCCGTTGATTAAATACAGGAGAGCGCCATGCCCGTTATTGCCATGACCCAGGAGATGGGATCTCTTGCCAAAGATGTCTCCCTGCAACTTGCCCAGACGTGCCAATTGGCCATCATGCGCCATGAGGTTCTGGAGAACGTGGCGGGCAGGATGCACGTTCCCGGAAGCCTGATCAGCCGGCTGCGCGAGGGCAAGGCGGGCCTCGTCGAGCGCCTGACCACGGACAAGGAACGTGTCGCCGTGTACACCGCGCAGGAGGTTTTCGACCTGGCCGACAAGGGCAATATCGTATTGCGTGGCTGGGGGGCAACCTGCCTGCTGCGTCCGGTGCGGCACGTGCTGCGGGTCCGGGTCACCCGCCCCTTCAGGCAGCGCGTGGCATGGTTGATGGAGCACCTCGGAACCGACGACGAGTCATTTGCCGAAGCCGAGGTGCGGCGCAGCGACAACGCCCATGCTTCCCGCATGCACGACCAGTTCGGCGTGACCTGGGGTGACCCGCTTCTGTACGACCTGGTATTGAACACCGACCGCGTCTCGGTCGAAAGCTGCGTGGAGCAGATCCGGCACCTGGCCAGCCGGCCGGAGTTCCAGGAAACCGCAGAGTCCCGCGCCATGCTGGCCGACCTGGCACTGAATGCGCGCATTCGTGCGGCGCTCAAAGACCATGAATCGACACGCGATATCAACATCAACATCGAGTCAAAAAACGGCAAGGCCGTGCTCAGCGGAATTGTGATCAATGCGCACGAAAGCGCAGAAGCGGCCCGTGTTGCCAGCACCGTGGCCGGCATTGTCAGCGTTGACAATCAACTCCGCCTGATGGCCTCGAGCCGCCGATTCGCCTCAGCCAAAACCTGACCGGAGGGCCTCGCATCTGCAGCAGAAACTGCGGGCTCAGATCTTGCCGCGCTGCTTGAGCCGGCTCAGGGTTTCTGCGGAGAGGTTCAGGTAGGACGCCAGTTCCTTCTTCGGAATCCGGTCAAACAGTTCGGGATGTTTGCGCAAAAAGCGCTTGACGCGCCCCGGTGCATCCAGCAGATGCAGTGTGATGGTATGCGCCATGATTTCGCTCATCAGGCGCATGACGCTGTACTCGAAAGACTCCTTGAGCGCGCGGTGCCGTTCCAGGAAAGCCACCCATTCCGGCAGCGGCAGTTTGGCCACCCGAACCTTGGTGACGCAAACCGTGCTGTACGGGGTGGGCGTGCCCAGGCGCCAGGCCGCGTAGCTGGTTTCCATGTCGCGCTCGTCGGCAAAACGAAGAATCATCTCCTTGCCCTGCTCGTTGGTCACCACCCGCTTGAGGATACCCTCCAGGATGAAATACTGCTCCATTTCGTGAACCCCCTGCTGCAGCAGGAAATCACCTTTCTGGCCATCAACAATGACCAGGTGAGACTCGAGTTCCGCGCTCTGTTCCACCGTCATTCCCTTCAGAACGATGTTCTGCGCCAATTGCACGCGAATGATGTTTCTCTCGGGATGTTCTGGTATGGATGACATGGATGGGTCAGGGTTCGGCAGGAGGTAAATCGCACTCATTCAGGAGGCCTGGATATGGCGAAAATTGACCGCGGTCAAGGGTAAAATCCGAAGCAACTCCTATGATACCCGGACGGTGCAGCGGGCCTAGCTCGCCAGAGAGGCGGCACCGCGTTGCTCAACCTTTTAGCGAAGTCAAACGAAGAAACATTCAACATGACAAACGACACTGAATCACTGGAACAGACCGACGGGTTTCACCTTGTCATCGATGCGCTGAAACTCAACGGCATCACCACCATCTACGGCCTGCCGGGCATTCCGGTCACGGACCTGACCCGCAAGATGCAGGCTGAAGGCATGCGCGTGATTTCGTTCCGCCACGAACAGAACGCTGGCAACGCCGCCGCCGCCGCCGGCTTCATGACCGGCAAACCCGGCATCTGCCTGACGGTGTCCGCCCCCGGCTTCCTCAACGGCCTGACCGCGCTGGCCAACGCCACCACCAATTGCTTCCCGATGATCCTCGTGAGCGGCTCCAGCGAGCGCGAGATCGTCGACCTGCAGCAGGGTGACTACGAAGAGATGGACCAGTTGGCCATCGCCAAGCCGCTGTGCAAGGCCGCCTTCCGCGTGCTGCACGCCGAGGACATCGGTGTGGGCATCGCGCGCGCCATCCGCGCCGCCGTCTCCGGCCGCCCGGGCGGCGTCTACCTCGACCTGCCGGCCAAGCTGTTCGCTCAGACCATGGACGCGGAAGCCGGCAGGAAATCGCTGATCAAGGTGGTCGATCCGGCGCCGCGCCAGATCCCGGCCCAGGACGCCGTGCAGCGCGCCCTCGAACTGCTCAAGAGCGCCAAGCGTCCGCTCATCCTGCTGGGCAAGGGTGCCGCCTACGCCCAGGCCGACGCGGACATCCGCGCCCTGGTCGAGAAGACCGGCATCCCCTATCTGCCCATGGCCATGGCCAAGGGCCTGCTGCCCGACACGCACGAGCAGTCCGCTGCTGCCGCCCGCTCCTACGTGCTGGCCGAGGCTGACGTGGTGATGCTGGTCGGAGCGCGCCTGAACTGGCTGCTTTCGCACGGCAAGGGCAAGACCTGGGGCGGCAAGGACCACAAGGACTGGGGCGGCCAGAAGTTCATCCAGATCGACATCTCGCCGCAGGAGGCGGACAGCAACGTCCGTATCGACGCCCCGCTGGTCGGCGACATCGGTTCCTGCGTCTCAGCGCTGCTCGCCGGCATCGGCTCCAACTGGGCCAAGCCGCCGGCTGACTGGCTGAGCGCCATCGCCGAGCGCAAGAACAAGAACCTCGCCAAGATGGCCGAGACATTGGCCCGCGATCCGACGCCGATGAATTTTCACAGCGCGCTCGCCGTGGTGCGCGACATCATCAAGGCCAACCCGGACGCCATCCTGGTCAACGAAGGCGCCAACGCGCTCGACTTCACCCGCAGCATCGTCGACATGTACAAGCCGCGCAAGCGCCTGGACGTCGGCACCTGGGGCGTCATGGGCATCGGCATGGGCTTTGCCGTGGCTGCCGCCGTGGAAAGCGGCCAACCGGTCATCGCCATCGAGGGTGACAGCGCCTTTGGTTTTTCCGGCATGGAAGTCGAAACCATCTGCCGCTACAACCTGCCGGTCTGCATCGTCGTCATGAACAACAACGGCGTCTACCGCGGCGATGAAGTGAATGTGACCGGCGGCAAGGATCCGTCGCCCATGGTGTTCGTCAAGGGCGCACGCTATGACAAGATGATGGAAGCCTTCGGTGGCGTCGGCGTGCAAGCCACCACCCCGGCCGAGCTGCGCCGCGCCATGGAAGAAGCCATCAAGTCGCGCAAACCGACCCTGATCAATGCCATCATCGACGAAGGCGCGGGCACCGAGAGCGGCCGCATCACCAGCCTGAACCCGACCAGCGCTGCGAAAAAGAAATAAGTTACCCCGAGCATTTCACAAGGAGATATGAATATGTCAAACAAACCCCTCAAGGGCATCAAGATCATCGACTTCACGCACGTGCAAGCCGGCCCGGCCTGCACCCAGATGCTGGCATGGTTCGGCGCTGACGTGATCAAGGTCGAGCGTCCCGGCTCCGGCGACGTGACCCGCAGCCAGTTGCGCGACATCCCCGATGTCGACGCGCTGTACTTCACCATGCTCAACAGCAACAAGCGCGGCCTGACCCTGGACACCAAGCAGCCCGAAGGCAAGGCGGTGCTGGAAAAGCTGATCAAGGCAAGCGATGTCCTGGTCGAAAACTTCGGACCCGGCGCACTGGACCGCATGGGTTTTTCCTGGGAACGCATCCAGGAACTCAACCCGAAGTTGATTCTGGCTTCGGTCAAGGGCTTCAGCGACGGTCACGAATACGAAGATTTGAAGGTCTATGAAAACGTGGCCCAGTGCGCCGGCGGCGCGGCTTCGACCACCGGCTGGTGGAAAGGCGAGAACGCCGTGCCCACCATCTCGGCTGCCGCCCTGGGCGACACCAATACCGGCATGCACCTGGCCATCGGCATCCTGACCGCCTACATCGGCCGCCAGCAGACCGGCAAAGGTCAGAAAGTGGCCGTGGCCATGCAGGACGCCGTGCTCAACCTGTGCCGCGTCAAGATGCGCGACCAGTTGCGTCTGGAGAAATTGGGCTACCTGGAAGAGTATCCCCAGTACCCGCATGAGATGGAAGCTTTCGCCGACAAGGTGACGCCGCGCGGCGGCAACGCCGGCGGTGGCGGTCAACCCGGCTGGATTTTGAAGTGCAAGGGCTGGGAAACCGATCCCAACGCCTACATCTACTTCACGGTGCAGGGCCACGCCTGGGCGCCGATCTGCGACGCCATCGGCAAGCCCGAGTGGAAGACCGATCCGCTCTACATGACGCCCAAGGCCCGTCAGCCGCACATCATGGACATCTTCGCCACCATCGAAGACTGGCTCAAGGACAAAACCAAGTTCCAGGCCGTGGACGTCTTGCGCAAGTTCGACATTCCGTGCGCCCCGGTGTTTTCCATGAAGGACCTGCTGAATGACAAGTCGCTGCGCGCGAGCGGCTCGATCGTCGAAGTGCCCCACAAGGAGCGCGGCAGTTATTTCACCGT
>DAITLT010000180.1:0-6881 GCA_036835505.1 Pseudomonas sp. | reverse complement strand
CCTTGATCTTGCGCATCGCCCCCAGGCTGAACACCTGGAAGCCGCCGGAGTCGGTGAGGATCGGGCCTTGCCACTGCATGAAATCATGCAGATCGCCGTGCTGCTTGATCACTTCGGTGCCGGGGCGCAGCCACAGGTGAAAGGTGTTGCCGAGGATAATCTGCGCGCCAATCGCCTCGATGTCGCGCGGCAGCATGCCCTTGACCGTGCCGTAGGTGCCCACCGGCATAAACGCCGGGGTTTCCACTACGCCACGGGGGAAGGTCAGGCGCCCGCGCCGCGCCCGGCCATCGGTGGCCAGGAGTTCAAAAGACATGCGGCAATTGCCCGTCATAGCTGTTCCTCTGGCCCGCGCGGGGCGGGATTGCGGGTAATGAACATGGCATCACCGTAACTGAAAAAGCGGTAGCCCTGCTCGATGGCGACGCGGTACGCGGCCATGGTCTCGGGATACCCGGCAAAGGCCGACACCAGCATCAGCAGGGTCGACTCGGACAAATGGAAGTTGGTCACCAGGGCATCGACCACATGGAAGGGCCGCCCAGGGTAAAGAAAGATGTCGGTGTCGCCGCTGAACGGCTTCAGCTCACCATCGCGCGCGGCACTCTCCAGCGAGCGCACGCTGGTGGTGCCCACGGCAATCACCCGCCCGCCCCGTGCCCGGCACGCGGCGACGGCAGCCACCACGGCCGCATCGACCTCCAGCCACTCGCTGTGCATGTGATGGTCTTCGAGGCGCTCAACGCGCACCGGCTGAAAGGTACCGGCACCGACATGCAGGGTGACAAAAGCCGTTTCCACGCCCAGTTGGCGGATCGCGTCGAGCAAGGCCTGATCAAAATGCAGGCCCGCGGTTGGCGCCGCCACGGCGCCGGTGCGATCGGCGTACACCGTCTGATAACGCTCGCGGTCGGCGTCTTCATCCGGGCGATCGATATAGGGCGGCAGCGGCATATGGCCGACCCGCTCCAGCAGCGGCAAGACATCCTCGCTAAAGCGCAGCTCAAACAAGGCATCGTGGCGCGCCAGCATCTCAGCCTCGGCACCGCCGTCGAGCAACATGGTCGACCCCGGCTTGGGCGACTTGCTCGAGCGCACATGGGCCAGCACCCGACGCGTATCCAGCACGCGCTCGACCAGCACTTCCAGCTTGCCGCCGGAGGCCTTCTGGCCGAACAAGCGCGCCGGAATCACTCGGGTGTTGTTGAACACCATCAGATCGCCTGGGCGCAGATACTCCAGCAGATCCGGAAATTGCCGATGAGCCAGAGCCCCCGTGACCCCATCCAGGGTCAGCAGACGGCTGGCGCTACGATCAGGCAACGGATGACGGGCAATCAGGGCTTCGGGCAGGTCGAAGGTAAAGTCGGCAACGCGCATATAAAGAGGTCGTTTTGCAGGGCCGCGAAGTTTAGCGGAAATAGCGCAATCTGACCACGCAAGTGGATTGACCGACGGCTTTTCCCTCCCTATACTTCGCGCCCATTGTTGCCCTGATGGCGGAATTGGTAGACGCGGCGGATTCAAAATCCGTTTTCGAAAGGAGTGGGAGTTCGAGTCTCCCTCGGGGCACCATCAAACACGCTGCAAACGCTCTGGCGTTTGCAGCAATAAAAAACCGGCTTATGGCCGGTTTTTTATTGCTCGCAATTCGTGCTGAGACTAGAAACGCCACGCCCAGCGGCGTAGCCAACCCCGCACATCATCGAGCGCCGGCACGATGGCCAGGGTAATCAGCACCAGCGCCAACGGCACAGTGGCGATATACCCCAGGTATTTGAAACCAAAAGCCCCCACCACCCCACCCAAGAAGAAGCTCAGCGCCAGCAGCGTGAGCATCTGTAGCTTGGCGCGATTGACCGCGACAGGCGGCTGCTTGCTCGATCCTGGCGAATTCCAGTACAGCGACTTGCCCAGCTCGATGCCGATGTCGGTGACGATGCCGGTGATGTGCGTGGTACGAATATCGGCCTTGGAGAGTTTGGTAATCAGGGCGTTCTGCAAACCCATGATGAAACACAGCAACATCACTGTGACCGGCACAAACAAGCCCGCCACCGTGGCCAGGCGCGCGCCCAGCAGGCCGAAGCAGAGCAGCAGAAAGGCCTCCAGCAGCAGCGGCAAGGCGAACTCGCCATGCAGGCGCCGCCGCCGGGAATAGTTGACCATGATTGCCGAACAGGCGGCACCGAGGAGAAAGGACAGCAAGCCACCCGCGCCGCCCAGAACCAGGTCATAAGCGCCCAAGGCGATATTGTCGGCCATGGCCGAGACGATCCCGGTCATGTGCGAGGTGTATTGCTGCACCGCCAGGAACCCACCGGCATTGATCGCTCCGGCGACGAAGGCCAAGGCAAAACCGAGATGCCGGTTCGCCGCCGTCGTGCGCCGACGGCCAGCCAAACTCCTGGCGTAGTGGATTGGCATAAATTCCCCGCTGAGTGACCCTGGCGACAAACGCCAGCAGCCTAAATCTGGGTTAGAAGTGGATTTCAGCGCCCTTGATGCCCAAGGCTTTCAGCTCGTCGATCAAATCATCCAGATGCACGAAGGATTCGACTTCCTCGCTATCGCCCACCAGGAAGAAGCTCCTTCCCGCCCCCTTTTTGAAGAACACGATCCACTCCCGGGTGTTGGTCGGGTTGGCGATCACATGCGTATCAAACACTACGCCCTCGGCATGCCGTGCCTTTACATCTTCGCGCTGCATTTGGCCTCCGCGCCACCGTTCTCTTGCAACTGCCGCGTACCGGCAGCTCAGCCATCACACTCGAGCGACAGCTCGCCAATAGCTCAAGGCAGAGCAGATATTATCACCGAATGATAATACAGCGCACATAAAGCGCATCATTGACCACCACAAAGCCGGCGCGACAATGGGCCTTCTGCCACACCAGATGCGCCGCAAAGCCTCGTTATGGTCGGGTTGCAGCGGCCAGCTTGCTTTTGCTCAGTTCGGCAGCGCCGTGGGTTTCCAGGTAATCGCGAATCAGCTGGCGAACCACCTGGGAGGGCGTCAAATCCTGCGCCGAGCACAGCTCTTCAAACGCCTTCTTTTTAACCGGATCAATCAGCACCGTCAGGCGCGCAGTCTTGTTTTCCATGGACTATCGGTTCACTTCTCTCAATAAATGTTAATCAAATTGTAATTACCTGATCATCTACTGTCACCGCCCGGCACAACCGACGCAAAAGCGCCCCAACGACCCGTGCAGCCCGCTAGTTCCGCAGCTAACCCCGCGACCTTTGGGGGGCTTGGAATTTGCTCAGGAGTTGGCGTAAAGTGATTTTGCTGTGTTTGCATGGGTTGCCTTATTCGTGACCTGGTGCAGTAGATCGTTGTGATCCGCTACGTCCCGCTCGACGTTTCATGCCCCTTGCAGCCAGCCTCAGTACTCTAAGTGTTTAGAGGCTGTCACTAACTTCAGTTGCAAGGATATTGGCTATGTCGAATCGTCAGAACGGTACCGTCAAGTGGTTTAACGACGAGAAAGGTTTTGGGTTTATCACTCCAGAAAGCGGTCCGGATCTGTTCGTGCATTTTCGCGCGATCCAAAGCGACGGCTTCAAGAGCCTGAAAGAAGGCCAGCGCGTCAGCTTTATCGCGGTGCAAGGTCAAAAGGGCATGCAAGCCGACCAGGTTCAAATCCTGGCCTAAGCTGCAGCCACAAAAAAGCCCCCGTATGGCGACATGCGGGGGCTTTTTTACGACCGGAATTTAGCGCGCGTTGATTTGCTGCTGCAGGTTTTGCACCTGGCTTTGCAGGGTGCTGATATTGCGCGTCATCTGCGCCCGGAAGGCATCGAACTCGGCGGTGCTGTTTTGCCCCTGGCGGTTATCCAGCTCGCTGCGCAGCACCAGTAAATCCTGCTCCAGGCGGCCGATGGCCTGGGTTGGATTGCCCTGCTTTTTCAGCACCGCCACATCGCTGGCGAGGCTTTGCAACTGGCCATCCAGCTTGCCCAGCTCGACCTGCCCGGCCTTGAGTGCCACTTGCCCGGCATCCAGGGCCTTGAGCTGGGTCTCCACCTGCCCGGCAGCGGCGGCCAGGGTTTTCAACTCACCAGCCAGTTGCTCCACGCGCTTGCCTTGGGCGCCTTGCTGGGCAACCAGGGTTTGCTGCTGCTTGCCCTGCTCAGCGAGTTTGTTTTCCAGTTGTTTGAGGCGCAGTTTCAGCGCTTCGTTTTCGCCGGTAACGCTCGACTCGGTGGCCACCACCTTGCCGGAAATGTCCTGCAAACGCCCCGCCGCATCTTCGCTGATGCGGGCAAAGCTCTCCTGGGTCGCCACCAGTTGCTGCTCCATCAGGGAAATCTGCTGAAAGCTCCACCAGCTCAAGCCGGCCAGGGCAATCAGTGACGCGCCAAGCAGCGCCCACAACGGCCCGGTGCTGGCCGACTTCGGCGCCATGGCAGCGGCCGCTGGATGGGACGGGGATGACGACATCTCACTGGCGCGCGACGGCGCAAAGTCATCGCGATCGCGGCTGCCGCTGGACAGGCTGGGCATCTGATCGAGTTCGTCGAGTGCATCGTTACGCATGGGGAACCTGCAAAGAAATAAGCCAAAAACCAAGAGCGGCGAGTATACCGCTTCACCCGCGCGGCTTGAGTGCCGCTCAGCCTTTGATTTGCTCAGCGCGGCTCACTCGGGTTGCACCAACCACTGGCCGACGCGGCGTTGCAATTGCCGGGTCAGCTCGCTGAGCAACTCGCCGCCATTGCGCCAGTGGTGCCAGTACAGCGGCACATCCAGCACCTGCGCCGGCAGCAGTTCGCACAGGCTGCCGCTGGCCAGTTGTGCCTGCACCTGCTGCTCGGGCACCAGACCCCAGCCGAGGCCGCCTTCGGTCATACGCACAAAGCCCTCGGAGGACGGGCACAGGTGATGGATAAAGCCGCCCTCGACTCCAAGACCCTGCAAATAGCGGTGCTGCAACTGGTCATCCGGGCCGAAGACGATGGCCGGGCTACGCGCCAGGGCCGCGGGCGTTACCCCCTGGGCAAAGTGCCGGGCAATAAACGCCGGGCTGGCCAGGGCGCGATAACGCATGGCGCCCAGCAACTGGCTGCGCGCCCCGGCCACCGGCCGCTCACTGGCGCACACGCAGGCGGCCACATCGCCGGCGCGCATGCGCTTGAGGCCGACTTCCTGGTCTTCCACCAGCAACTCCAGCAGCAGCCGGTGGCTGGCACAAAACGGCCCCACCGCCGCCGCCCACCAGGTCGCCAGGCTGTCGGCATTCAGGGCGATACGCAGGCGCTCGGGCCTGGCCGTTTCATCCAGGGCCGGCACCTGGCCTTGCAGATCGCGCTCCAGCAGGCGCACCTGTTGCACATGGTTGAGCAAGCGCCGGCCGACATCGGTGGGCAACGGCGGCGTACCACGCACCAGCACCGGCTGGCCGACCCGCGCCTCGAGCAATTTGATCCGCTGCGACACCGCCGACTGCGACACACCGAGCAACTGCGCCGCCCGCTCGAATCCCGCCTGCTCCACCACGGCCGCCAGGGCAGCCAATAGCTTGTAGTCAAACATTATTAGTGATCCTAATGAGTGATCAGCATAATTTGTTTTCCTTATACGCCAAGCCACCGGACACTGACCAGCACACACCTCACCTGTAGGAACAGTCCCATGTGGCACAGCTACCTCAACGGCATACTCGTGGCCTTCGGCCTGATCATGGCCATCGGCGCGCAGAACGCCTTCGTCCTCGCCCAGAGCCTGCGCCGCGAACACCACCTGGCCGTGGCGGCACTGTGCGTGTTTTGTGATGCGTTGCTGGTTACCCTCGGCGTATTCGGCCTGGCCACCTTGCTGGCGCAAAGCCCGCTGCTGCTGGGGATTGCCCGCTGGGGCGGCGGCGCCTTCCTGCTTTACTACGGCGCCCTGGCCCTGCACCGCGCCATGCGCCCGCAACGCCTTGGCCAGGAACAAGACAGCGGCCAACGCTCGCGCCGTGCGGTGCTACTCAGCGCCCTGGCCGTGACCCTGCTCAACCCCCACGTGTACCTGGATACCGTGCTGCTGATCGGCTCGCTCGGCGCCCAGCAGGCGGTGCCTGGCGCTTATGCGCTCGGCGCAGCCAGCGCTTCGTTGCTCTGGTTCTTCAGCCTGGCCCTGGGCGCGGCATGGCTGGCACCCTGGCTGGCGCGTCCGGCCACCTGGCGCCTGCTGGATCTGCTGGTGGCGGCCATGATGTTCAGCGTGGCGGCGCAGTTGCTCATGCCCAGCTAAACGCAGACAGCTCTAACCAGGCTTTCCCACACAGTTGCTGCGTGGTTAGCCGCGGGCGCGAGTGCTATGCTTCGCGGTTCGCGGCGCGCCGAGCCTCTCGCTCAAAGCCGCCGACCGGCCGTGAACCGGTCACGTGCTGGCCACGCGAGCCCTGACCTGATGATCTGACCTAATAAATGGAGACAAACCATGGCTTTCGAATTGCCGCCGCTGCCCTACGCGAAAAACGCCCTCGAGCCGCACCTGTCCGCCGAGACCCTGGAATTCCACCACGACAAGCACCACAACGCCTATGTGGTTAACCTGAACAACCTGGTAGTGGGCACCGAGTTCGAAGGCAAGAGCCTGGAAGAGGTGATCAAGACCTCGACCGGCGGCATCTTCAACAACGCCGCACAGATCTGGAACCACACCTTCTACTGGAACTGCCTGGCACCCAACGCCGGCGGCCAACCGACTGGCGCCCTGGCCGATGCCATCAACGCGGCCTTCGGTTCGTTCGACAAGTTCAAGGAAGAGTTCAGCAAGACCTCCATCGGCACCTTCGGCTCCGGCTGGGGCTGGCTGGTAAAGAAGGCTGACGGCTCCCTGGCCCTGGCCAGCACCATCGGCGCCGGCTGCCCGCTGACCAGCGGCGACA
>DAITLT010000179.1:0-6902 GCA_036835505.1 Pseudomonas sp. | reverse complement strand
GGCCACCCGGAAGTCGAAGGCACCATGGGCCAGTACGACGCCAGCAACGGCGGCGCCATCTACCTGGTGGAAGACGAGGCCGATGTCGCGCGCCTGCAGGTGCGCAACCCCGAGGCGCTGGCCTTCGTCACCCAGACCACCCTGTCGATGGACGACACCAGCAAGGTCATCGACGCCCTGCGCAGCAAATTCCCCAGCATCGGCGGGCCGCGCAAGGACGACATCTGCTACGCCACCCAGAACCGCCAGGACGCGGTCAAGCAGCTCGCCGCCGAGTGCGACGTGCTGCTGGTGGTCGGCAGCCCCAACAGCTCCAACTCCAACCGCCTGCGCGAACTGGCCGAGCGCATGGGCACCCCGGCCTACCTGATCGACGGCGCCGAAGACCTCAAGCGCGAGTGGTTCGACGGCGTTGCCGGCATCGGCATCACCGCCGGCGCATCGGCGCCGGAGGTGCTGGTGCGTGGCGTCGTCAGCCAATTGCAAGCCTGGGGCGCGACAGGCGAGAGCGAGCTGGAAGGGCGGCCGGAGAACGTCACCTTCTCCATGCCCAAGGAACTGCGCGTCCAGCAGCTTTGAGCATGCCGCAACGACTTGGGAGTAGGGCGATCCGGGCGGCGTTCCGCTCGGAGGTAGGGCGGTCCGGGCGGCGTTCCGTTCGGAGCGCAGCGACAGCCCGCCAGCTTTTGTGCCGCGCCGGTACCCATGGTGCATTGCCTTCGGCGAGTGACACCCTACGGATCGCGGCTTGTCCCAGACCTCGCGATTCCCTTGGGCCGTAGGGCGGCTTCGGAGCGCAGCGACAACCCGCCAGCTTCTATGCCGCGCCGGTGACCCATTGCACGCCGCCTGCGCTCGCATGCTCCTTCAGCAATAGTTCGGCTCATCCCTGGCCCGTCTCAATCTGCCGCTGGCGCTCAGCACCAAACGCCTGACCGCCTGTTTGCCGGTTGCGTGACAGAGTGTCAGCGTCCCCGCCTGGAAGCCGCCACCCAGCAGCTTGGCGTTGCCAAGCGGGGTGTAGCGCACGTAGCGCCGAACTGGCGTATTGCCCTTGGCGATCACGCCCTTGGGTAGCGATTGTTCCTGCCTGAGCAGGGGTTCGCCATCATCCAGTTGGCCGTCGTTATTCAGGTCGACGAACACCTGCCAGCCGCTGGCCCAATCGCCATCGAGGTTGTCGACCAGCACAGGCTGGCGTCGCTTGATCGATTCACTGCGGGCCAGGGACAGGTTCGCCGCCAGCGTATTGCTGGCGCTGACCAGTTGTTGATTGCCCATGAACTGTTGCGCGCCCGGCACGCCGATAGTCGCCAGCAGCGCGAGGACGCCGAGCGAGGTGAGCAGTTCGACAAGGGTGAAACCATAAGCATGAGGGTACATGGCGTCCGTGCCTCTTGGTCGGGTTACCCTGCCATCCTGGTAGGGCGTGTGCCGGTCGTCTCCGTCCCGGCTCCGGTGGTCGCGCCGGCCGGGGTGTTTTCCACGGCTGGCCTATAAGCTCTAGCCGGTAAAGCGCTTTTTGCAAGGCAAGCGCCTAAGAAGAGCAAGAAAAGGCCAAGGCAAGCGGCCGAGGAAAGCTGCTAGATTCGCCTGAGTCGATGGACATGGCCGTCCGTGATTGGAAAAGCGCCAACTGTCGAAACTCCGCACTGGTTAGCGGTATTCCAGTGCAATGATTCGTACCCTATCGGTGCATGGCATGGGTAGGGCATGTGAATAAAACCGAGCGCGAGAGGGAACATGGTGAAGCGTACTGAGCAGCGGGGGTTTAGCCTGATCGAGTTGATGATCGTGATTGCGCTCATCGGCATCCTGGCTGCGATTGCCATACCCAATTATCAGAACTACCTGGTCCGGTCAAAGCGCACTGCTGCGGAGGCTTTCATGTTGGATGTAGCGGGTCTTCAGGAGCGCTATCGACTTGATAATCGTGCCTATACCAATGACCTGGACGAGTTGGATCTGTCGGTGCCGCCCGAAGTGAACGATAACTATACGGTTGTCATCACGCTTGTCGCGCCAGGCTACACCATCAAAGCAACCCCCACGGGTGCACAGTTGGCGGCCGATGTCGATTGCGGAGTCTTAACCCTTACCTCGGTCGGGGCGAAGTCGGCATCGGGTGGTGGTGCCCGATGCTGGCGTTGAATGGCGGCGCGAGGAAATGTGCATGACTCTGAAGTATTCGCGGCAGCAGGGCTTTACCTTGGTGGAGCTGATGATAACGCTGGTGCTCTTGACGATACTGTTGAGTTTCGCAGTGCCTTCCTATCGTGGTTTTCAGGCCAGCCAGCAAGTGCGTAGCGTTGCCGCAGACCTGCTTTCGGCGCTAAATCTGGCGCGCAGCGAGGCGGTAAAGACCGCGACCAGCGTGACCTTAGCCCCTGCTGTGGGGGGCTGGAACAATGGCTGGTCAGTGAGTAGATCAGGCACGGAAGTTCGCAGTTATCCAGCTCCCAATGGGGTCACGGTATCCGGGCCAGGTGGTGCTCTGACCTATAGTCGCGACGGTCGAGTAGCGGGGGTGGCGGCCTTTACCGTGGCTCCCGTGCAGGTGTCTGATGCAACCGCGCGCTATGTCTGTGTATCCCTTGGCGGTAAGCCCAAGACGAAGGCGGAGGTGTGCCCTTGATGAATAGTCGAGTCGGCGCTGGCTTCACCCTGATTGAGGTGCTGGTGGCCATGATCATATTTCTGGTCAGTGCGCTGGGTATCGCCGGGCTGGTCATACGCAATATCCAGCATGAAACCGAGTCCTATCAGCGCGTGCAGGGACAGGTGCTGCTGCAGAACATGGTCGACCGCCTGAGTGCTAACCGTCAGGTCGCCGCCTGTTACTCCAATTCGGCGGTCGGGCTGGATCTGGGTACAGCTTCGGCGGCCATACCGGCCTGCGGCGCTGGTACGGTCGCCCAAAGGAGTCAGGCCGATAGGGATTTGCTCAGCTGGGATTTGTTGCTCAAAGGGGCGGCAGAAAAAAATGCCGACAACAGCGATGTCGGGGCCATGATGGGCGCGCGCGGTTGTATCCGGCAAATTGATGCCGCCAATCGTATTTACCGCATTTCCGTATCTTGGCAAGGCACGGGGCCGACGGTGGTTCCGGCAGACGAGTGCGGCAAGGACAGTTACGGCGATGAGCAGTACCGCAGGACATTAAGCGCAGTCGTGCGTTTTGGAGGCCTCTCATGAACGGCCAGTCACTCTGGATGAGGTGGCAGTCGGGTTTTGGCCTGATTGAGTTGATGGTGGCAATGGCCATCGGGCTGCTGATGTTGCTGGGTATTTTGACGATGTTCACCTGGGTGAGTCAGGCCCGCGTTGCTCTAGATAAGACCTCCGAACAGCTCGAAAACGGCCGCTACGTCACTCAGTTGCTCAGTGATGAAGTGCAGATGGCCGGCTTCTACGGAGTTCCGCAGGTTGCCACGGAGGTATTCACCAACCCAACGCCTTGTGCCACGGCGCTGGCAGATCTCCAGTTCGGCTTCATCGTCAACAAAAACACTAAGCCAGTGCCGGTTTATGGCTACTCAGCGGGGAGTACCTTGCCGACATGCTTGAGTAGCGCACTGGCCGGCAGTGAGGCATTGGTTGTGCGCCGGGTGGCCACTACGCCCATTCCGGTCGCTTCAGTGGGCTCAGGTAGTGCAGGGATGTATGTGCAGGCTTCTTCCTGCTCCAGTGATACGCAGATCCTCAAGACGGGTAAGACTGCGGCAAATTTTTCCAGCGCCCCGCTGTTACGCCAGAAAGACTGTGTCACATCGGTGACTTCGGTCTGGCCTTATCTTTCGAGAACCTACTTCCTCAGCGCGCCATCCGGTGTGCCCACCCTCAGCGTGGCCGAATTAGACAATAGCGGCATACGAATCATCCCGTTGGCGGAGGGGGTCGAGGACATGCACCTGAGTTACGGGCTGGATTTTGACGCCGACGGCTCGCCGGACTGCTTTGCCGACGATCTGGCGGGAGCTCAACCTGCGCAATGCCCTTCCTGGGCTGGATCTGAACTCGATAAGTGGTCGAATGTGACTGCAGTGAGCATGCGTTTTTTGGTGCGCAGCACCGAGACCTTCCGTGGCTGGACCGATACCCGTACCTATGATCTGGGTCGCGCAGCTGCCAGCGGACCTTTTAATGATGCGTACAAACGGCAGGTTTTCTCAGTGGCGATACCTTTGCCAAATGTGGGAGGGCCACGCGAATGAGTATCCAGACGCAGAAAATGGTAAAGGCGCAGCGTGGCGCGGTGCTGCTGGTCATGCTGATCATGCTGGGCATACTGACGGTGATCGTGGCAGCCATTGTCAATACCAGTAACGTCAACCTGCAGATTGCCGGCAACCAGCAATATCGCTATGAAGCGAAGCTAGCTGCGCAACATGCTATCGAAGCATTTATCAGCAATGCGGCGAATTTCACCTCTTCACCTCCCGCAAGTTCGGCTGTCGGTCTGGATTTGAATGGAGATGGCACCAATGAGTACACGGCCACAGCGGTGGCGTCTGTTTGTCTAAGTACGGTTCGAGTAAAGCCAGTTGAACTCAATGTGGCGAATGCCGGGGACCGTGCCTGCTTCAACAGTCAGAATCTGCAGATATGGATTGAAGGGAACCTTCCTCCAGAGTCAAATTGCCAGAATATGGTCTGGGATGTGAGTTCGGCGGTAAACGACGCGACTACAGGCGCGCAGGTGGAATTGCATCAGGGTATCGCGCAACGAGCGAAAATTGATGTCAGCTGCCCTTGATTTGGATGCGGTTAGCGATTTTAAGGATGGGTGCAATTATGCGTACTAATCGTAAGTTTTTTCTAGCTATGCTTGTGCTCTTGTACGCCGTTATTGCTGGCGCTGAAGACATCGATGTGTATGGCGGTATTAAAGCAGACGGGGATAGGCCCAATCTGGTTATTCTGCTCGATAATGCCGGTGCTTGGAACGGTGATACCTCCTTTACATGCCCAGGTTTTGCTGTTCCCAGTAATAACCAGGGTAAAGTGGCCGGTTTTGAACAGTGTGGCTTATATACCGCTGCCACAGCTATCGGCAATGCGCCGCAATTGTTGGGCAATATCAATATGGGCCTGATGTTGTTTAGTGGTACAACAAATGGCGGTAAATTTAAACTGCCTGCGGCCTCACCGTACGCCTTACCGACTATGGATGCTGCAGGCATTAGCGAATTTAAAAATGTTGTGGCCGCTATAGACCGTTCGGGCGGTACGGGCGATGGCGTCAATAACTCGGCTGTAGGTGCCGGCATGCAAGAAATATGGGCCTACTACCAAGGTGAAACAGGGTTGTCGGGCACCACTTATAGTGAGAGTTCAGCCAGCGCCTGCCAAAGGAACTTTGCTGTCTATATCGCCAACGCCACCAATAATGGCAAGCCTCAGGATACGGGAACGACGGCAAGTGATGCGTTGCTGGCGGCGGGCGCTAACTCGGCGCAGATGACCGAAATCGACATTCCCGATCCCTATGATAAGTATGAAGCTAACTACGGAGATGAGTGGGCGCGCTTCATGTATCAGACGGACTTGAGCGGTACGCATACCGGCGATCAAAATATCATCACCTATACCATTATTCTTACGGATGGTAGCAACCCAGAATACGTTGAGTTTCTTAAGTCAATGGCCTCCTTTGGCGGGGGAAAGTATTTCCTAGTCACCCTCGGCGATATGGATGCGTTGGTGCAGGCCTTATTGCAGATATTCAATGAAGTGCAGGGGGTTAACAGCGCGTTTTCATCCTCCAGCTTGCCAGTCAGTGCCAATACCCAGGGGACCTATCTCAATCAGGTGTTTATGGGGGTATTCCGTCCGGACGAATCGGCGCTGCCGCGCTGGCAGGGCAACCTGAAGCAATACAAGTTTGGTCTTGTCGATGACATCTTGCGGCTTGTGGATGCCAATGGCGAGGATGTTATTTCCACCGCTGGTACCGGCTTTATCTCACCCAATGCCGTTAGCTTTTGGACCAGCAAAAATACCGTTACTTTGCCTGATTCCGCCGGCGGCTTCTGGAAACAGAAGCCGCAAGGCGCTTCGGCAGGCTTTGACTCCGCAGATGGCGAGGTGGTTGAAAAAGGTGGGGTGCATCAGCAAATTCGGCTGGCACATTTGAGCGATAGCTATTCAAGTACGCCAAGTTCAGATTCGCGCAAACTCTACACCTGCACCGGCAGCTGCAGCTCCGGCGATGCACTTTCTTCGACCCTTTTTGCCAGCAGCAACTCGGATATCACCGCGGCGCTCTTAGGTACTACAGCACCTTCGATCAATGTGAGTTCTATCAGTCGCGACGATGTTGCCAATCTGGCGACCGTCACTCTGGCAACTGCCCCTGATCCCGCGCTTACCAACGGCCAATTGGTAACCATTTCCGGTGCGCAAAATACTGCGTTTAACGGCATCTTCAGTATTTCGGTTGTAGATAACACGCACTTCACTTTTCCGCTGCCCGCCACTGACCTGACACCTATAACCCCAGCGACTGGCAGTTTCACCGTATCTGAGCCGGGTGGCGCTGTGTCGGTATCGTCATTGACCCGTTCCGGCACCACGGTTACGGCAACTACCACTTCGTCCCATCCGTTCCCCATTGGTAATACTGAGACCGTAACAATTACTGGGGCGGATCAGGGTGAGTACAACGCCACCAACGTGATTGCGACCATTACCGGCAGCAATACCTTTACCTATCCGCTCAACGGTGTGGAAAACCCGACTTCTCCAGGCGGCGGCGGTACCGCCGCGGTTGGTGGTTCATCCTTCGCTATTCCTGCGTCAGGCATTGTCCGAACCGGTACCAATGTCACCGTTACCAATTCAGCAACGGGAAATACGCCGCCTAAGGGGTGGACTGCCGGCAATTCGGTCACCATCAGTGG
>DAITLT010000178.1:0-6994 GCA_036835505.1 Pseudomonas sp. | reverse complement strand
TGTCGAGCACGGCCAGTGGCTTGCCGTGCCGGTCTACGGTGTGGCGGATGCTCAGGGTGCGGCGCATGGCTGCGGCTCCTTGGGTGGGGTGCAGCGCAGGCAGCCGCATTCATCGGCCGGCTTGCGCCAGGTGCGGCAGTAGATTCGGACTTTCATGGCGTGACCCGCTTGAACTCGACGACCCAGACCCAGGGGTTGGCGTCCCAGGCGCCGCCTGTGTGCTGCCACAAGTGCGCAAATGCCCATGTGGCGGTGCCCAAGCACTGATCAGGTCCGGCGGTCTTGTCCCACATCCATCCATTGCGCTGTGGGTGATGCGCTTCGGGCGCCGAGCAGTCACCGGTCTCGGTCCAGCCGTTGCTGGTATGCCCGCACTTGCGGCCGTAGTCGGTGAAGAAACAACCCTCGGCCTGGGCCTGCTCTTCGCTGATATCCTGCAGTCGCTCGACGCGCACGGCGGTAACCTCCAGCAGGATGCGGCAGGCGGCGCGCGGCATGTGGATGCTGGGCGTCCACTTGATCGGATCATCCCAGCCCTCATCTAAATCGCTAGGATTGTTGGTCGCCCGATAAGCCATCGTTGACGGTGTGCATAACCCGTAAGCGAAAGCCTCCCGCACCCACAGCCGGTCGCCAGGCTGGCCATATGGGCACTTGCACCCGCATTCTCCGTCCCGCCAGTGGCCGCCGAATATCTCAGGCCCTGGCTCTTGCTCACCGCGCCGATTTGTTACTGCCGGATGGTAGTTCTCGACCGTGATAGTCGCGTCATCGTCCGGCTGCGACTTCATAACGCGCCGCGTGACCGTCTTCCGGCCGTCGAGGATGGCGCGCACCATGGCGCCGTTGAAAAGGATCGGACGCTCTTTCATTGGGGTGTCTCACTGGCAATGCGCTTGAGCTGCTTGATCAGCTCCGGCAGGGTTTCGCGCTGGATCAGTACCTCGCGGCCTTCCTGGTTGATCACCAGCAAGCCGTTGGCGTCTGCATGGATAAGCAGGGCTGGCTCACCTGGGCCGCTGCCGTCTGTGTAGGGCTGCCAGATAACTGCCGGCCGGCGGCAGGTCATGGCCTGGGTGACAGTTGGCTTCGGGGTCATGGCGCAGGCTCACTCAGGACCAAGCGCCCGCCCATCAGCGCTTCCTTGATGGCGTTGAACTCCCAGCAGTAGGACTGGGCATCGACGTACACGCGCAGCCCTTTCGGGTAGTCGTGTTTCTTGCGCTTGATGAACGCCTCGGCAGCCTCTTGGGTGAAGTGCATGTTGACGAACGTCCAGCGCTCGTCCCAGCCGTAGACGTGGTGGTCTTCCAGCTCGCCCAGGATTTCCCACTGGCCATCTTCGTGGGCCTTCATAAATTGGTCTGAGCAATGCTCCTGGCTTTTCCTGTTCAGGGTCGCGCGCTGTTCTTTGTCGCAGTCTTCCCAGTATTCCTTGGGGCTGAACCATTCCGTTTCATCACAGACAGCCACCTTCTTGTCCGTAAAATCAGTGTCCAGGCCATAGATCAGCTCGCGGCGCTCCACCAGAAAGATGGCGTCTGCGGTGCAGTGATCCGATACGCCCCGGCCACGGCAGTGATGGCGCAGCCTGGTAACGAAGTCGTCGAAGGTTGCCTGGTCCAAGGCGCTGCCCCGGGCTAGGGTCGGGTTTTCTTCGGGCATGGGGGGTTCCTCGCCGGGGTGGCGTGATTCGTTGAAGTGGGGTATTTGTTCAGGCCCGGCATGGGGCCGGTACAAGGAGGCAGTTATGGGGCCTGGGATAGAGTCCACAGTCCAAAAGTACGCACCAATTACGCATGAGGTGAATGGCGTAAAGCTGCTGATTACCCTCATTTACGCAACGGCAAATTCGGATGTGCCGGTGGTCGTTGCCATTCAGCGCCACCCTGGGCAGTACCCACTACCGACAAGGTACTTGTGGCAGCCCGATCACCAGAAGCATTGGGAAAGTGCAGTAGGCGCGCTGGAATACGCGAAAGAACAGGCCTCGGGCTTGCTCGACATGTTGTGACCTATAATCCCGCCACCACCCTCCCGCCCGAGCATCAGGCAGGGAGTGGACGGGTAGGGTGGTTCTGGCTCACGCCGCCAGCGCGGTGCGCTCGTGGTGGCGCCAGAAGTCGTTGGCCTGGGCGATTGCAGCCAGCGGCGGCGGGCTGACGCTGTTGCCGCACATGTGGACCTGCTCGCTCTTGGTGAACTTCCGGCCATCGTGGCCGTGGGTGATGATGTAGTTCGGCGGGAAGCCTTGGGCGGCATACAGCTCATGGGGCTGCAGCATGCGCAGGCAGATGTCGACGATCACGTACGGGTCGCCGCTGATCCATACGGTGACCAGGGCCAGGCGGTCCTTGGTAGTCAGCGTGTGCATTGGGTCGCGGATATCACCCCACTGGCCACCCTCGCCGTAGTAGCGCATCAGGAAGGCCGCGCAGCGCAGTGCGCCTTCCTCCACGTCAGGCGAAAGCTGCAACTCAACCAATGCTGACTTGCCACCTCCGCCAGCGGTGATCACCGGCGCCCGGGTGTCGAGGCCTTGGCCTATGCTGGCGCCGAACTGCCGGGACAGGAAGGCCGTGGCCAGGGCGTGGTGCTGGCCACCGGCACTGATGACCTTCAGTGGATCTTCGATATCCCGCGAATCGCAGTTGCCGCGCATGTGCACCAGGTTGGCCGTGACCAGCTGCTGTTGGCTGCCGGTGTTGGTGACGGTGGTCATCGGCTCCGGCAGGGCCTTGGAGTGGGTTACGTTGAAGCCGCCGTTGGCCTGGGCCAGGAAGGCGGTGGCCAGGGCAAACGACCCGCCGCGTGGCCAGGCCGTGACGGTGTTCAGTGGCTGGTCAACCGAATGCAGCGCATCCCGCGACCAGTTGGCGATCGGCACGATGAAGGGTTTGGCTTTCTGCAGCACCTCGCGCTGGATGCCCTTGGCGATGCGGCGCATGGTCGCGGCGGCCAGTGGCTTCTTGCGTTCGAAGATGCTCTGGCTTGGCAGGCTGAAGTCGATGCACTCGGCGGCGGTGCGGTAGGGCAGTTGCCCCTTGGCTGGCTTGGCCGCATGGGTCGGTTCCGGCCAGGCGATGGGGTGGCCATCTCGGCGTGCGACCATGAACAGCCGTTCGCGGCTGGTGGGTGCGCCGTAGTCGCAGGCCTTGATGATGCGGTGCTCGACCACGTAGCCGAGCGCCTTGAGGCAGGCCTGAAACTTCGCCCAGGTGGTGCCCTTGCGTTTCGGGTCGGGCACCAGGAACTGCTCGCCGCGCGGCACCCGCTCGCCGGGCATGGCCACGCTGCCGTCCAGGCGCATGACGCGGCCGGTTTGCTTGCAGCGCTTGGCGATCAGCGGGCCCCACTGGCGGATCTGTTTGACGTTCTCCAGGCTGATGATGCGGGGCTGGGCGATGCCGGCCCACTTGACCACCACCCACGACAGGTCGCGGATCTCCTTTTTGCGTGGCTGACCGCCGGCGGCCTGGCTGTGGTGGGTGCAGTCCGGCGAGGCATGGAACCAGCCGATGTGCCGGCCGGCGAGCACTGCTACCGGATCAACCGCCCAGACATCGGTCTGCAGGTGCAGCGCGCCCGGGTGGTTGGCCTGGTGCATGCTGATCGCCGCCGGGTTGTGGTTGATGGCGATGTGCACCGGGCGACCCAGGCCCATCTCGATGCCGGTGCTGGCGCCACCGCCGCCGGCGAAGAGGTCGACGTTGATCTCTTCGTCGATCTCGTCAAAGGCCAGGCCGTATTGGGTGCGGAAGGCTGGCGCGCTCATTTGCGCTCGCTCAGCATTTTCTGGCGTTCCGTCATCGGCGAGCCGAGCACGATAAAGCCGCTGCCGCCGAAGGCACCATCGGTGGCGCGGGCCATGTCTACCTCCAGCTTGGCGGTGGCGTTGACCTCGCCGGCGACGAGGGCAACGGCGCGTGCCTGCTCGATGCTGACCGTGCCATCCAGCACGCCTTCGATGGTGCGGCCGAGTACGGCGCGCAGGGCGGTGATGTCTTTCATGGTTGCTCCTCGATGGTGCGCTTGAGCTTTTTCAGGGTGCGGATGGCGCTCTTCAGCTCGGGCGGGTAGCGGTGGATGGTGTTGCGTCGCATGTTCTCGGCGCGGGTGATCAGTTCGAGGTTGTCGATCTCGATGCGGGTCATGTCTCGGTCGCGGAACACCACGATGTGGCCAGCCGGGATCGGGCCGTGATGCTCTTCCCAGAGGATTGCGTGGCAGGCCCGCCAGCGTTTCTGCGGAGGCCCGTCCTCGCGGATCTTGCGCTGGCGGATGCCGTCCTTGGTGATGCGCTCTGCGCCAACCGGCTGCAGCAGCTGGGCGGCCATGCCGTTGACCTGTCCTGCTTTGAACTGGGTGGCCTGGCAGCCTTCTGCCTGCCAGCCCTTCATGCCGGCGTTCCAGGTGGTGTGGCCTTTCTGGAAGCGGTAGGCCGCGCCGATGTTGTCGCCACGGCGCAGTCGGCAGGCATGCTCGCTGGCGAGGTATTCAGCCGAGCGGGCCAGGCCCATGCTGCGGGCCTTGCTGTAGATGGCGCGGTCGTCGCGCTGGAAGCGGGTGATCAGCTCCGGCATCGGCGTGGCCGGGTAGAGCTTGGTCAGTTGCTGCTCTTCTGCCGGTGTCCAGAAGCGCTTGCGCGGCGCTGCTGGTGCCTGTGCCGGCGTTGCCCGGGCGCGGTTGAGTACAGCCTGGGCGATGGCGGATAGGGTGGGCATGGTCACCTCAGAACAAACTGATCTGCGCCCCCAGTACCGCGGCGCGGCCAACGGGTAGCGGTGGGGTGGGGTGGCGCTCGATGCTGCCTTCAAGGGCTTGCCGCCAGCAGAATCCACCCCTGCTGCCGGATGGCGCTGAGCCGTAGCACAGCGCGTATGTGTCGTGGGTCTCGACAACTACGCTGTAGCCCTTGATGGCAGGGTGGTCGGCGATTTTCTCGCGCCGTTTGCCGGGTGGCGGGAGATCAAGGCCGCACATGGTCATGTACAGGTGGAAGCAGGGGTTCAACCAGCACCCCGAACTGTGCGTATTTAGGGGTGTCATGGCCTAGACCCTCCTGCCGCGCCGGGGGTTGAGGAAGGGCTTGCTGCGCTCTGCGGTGGAGGCGGCCAGTACGAACTGGGTGCAGATGACCACCACGTCGGCGCCGTCTTGGCAGTGCACGGGCATGGTGTGGAAGGGCAGGTGGCTGCAGTCGTCGAGGCGCTTGGCGCAGGCGGCGCAGCGGCCGCCTTTGGGGTGGTGGATCATGCGGCGTTGACCTCTCAAAGCGCCATTTCAACCTGGTCTTCTGGTTGCCAGGTCGGCGCTGAGTTGTGGGTTTCGATACGGTCAGCGATCACGCTGGCGCGTTGTCCAGCAGTCGGTGGTGTGTACATGCCGAAGCGGCTGATGCTGCCGCCGTTCACCGCTGCGTTGGTGCTATCAGCGCTGGCGAACGGCAGGCGGGAGAAGATGGCCGGGTCGAGCATGCGCAGGCCATGCAGCCGGCAGACCGGTCTGCCCTGGTCGTCACAGATCGCATCCATGGCGGCGTTGATGCGTTTCCACCAGGGCGCCGTGCCAGGTGAGGCCCACTGGCCGGAGCTACCCAGGGCAACGGTGCGCCAGGTGTTGGCCAGTCGTTGCAGGCGTTCCAGTGATTCGTGAAGATGCCAGACTGGAACGCCAGGCAGGTGGCCTGGCCACTGCTCGAGCAAGCGGTCGTTGGCATCTTCATCGCCGTCGATCACGTCCGGTATAAGGCCCCAGTCGAAGCCGGGATGGCGGTGCCAGTCATCCACCCAGCGGGTGTAGCCTGCGACGTCAAGCGAACCGCCTTTCTTCCACACGGTAAAAGCGCCGTTGTCGAACACGAAGGACTGGCAGGCATCTGCCACGATGCCCATGTCGTCCTGGCGTGGGAACGGCACCAGGGCATGTCTGCCGGCGAGGAAGCGTGCCGCGTCTTGGCGCGCACCTCCGATCGGGGTGCCGTGGTAGTGGATCACGCGTTCAGCCTCCTCGGCTCTGCTCCAGATGCCGCGTACTGATCCTCGATGAGCAGCGTGTGGTCGAGGCTGTAGAACGGGTTGCACGAGTTGCAGTGACCGGCAACCCGGACAGCAAATGCCTGGATGTGGCCTGAGCCGTAGTCGCGCGCGCAGCAGGGGCATCGCTTCAGCTCTTCACAGCAGCTGACCGCCTCATGCTCTTCCTCATGCACCTTTCCGCAGCCTGGACACCCGTAGTGCTCGTAGATTTCAGGCATGCAGCATTCGCGGGCATCATCTTCGTCGTTGTGCATCTCGTTGCACGAACTGCACTGCCAGAGCAGCTTGGCTTTCGGCTTGTTCATGGCTTTCTCCAGGCTGAGCGCCGCCGGGCCGCGTGCTGGTGCTGCGGCGGGTGGGCGGTTGGGTTATTCGGGTTCGGGCGGCGGGTTGTAGTCGGCTATCTGTCGCAACATCTTTTCGGTTGGCGTGAATTGGTGTTGCGACACTGCTAGCCAGTGGGCGACATCTACCGGCGGGCCTTCGTGCAGGCGCTGGATGACGGTGTCCATCAGTTCGCGCCAGTCCTTGAAGCCGTGCGCGGCGCACAGGTCCTTGATCTTGGTGTCTACGCCTTTGGATATCGGCCACTTGCGGACGACGATGCCGAGGCGTTCGTGCTCGGCTGCAGCTTTGTCGCGGGCGTCTTTGCAGGCCTGGGCGTTGGTCTTGGCCATCAGCGTTTCCTTGCTTGGTTAGCCGGCGGTGGCCATGGCCAGTTCGGCGGCGATGGTGTCGAGCTGGCCGCGCAGGTTGGCGATGGTGCTGACCGCGCGAGTGCGGTTGTCGCCCTGCAGCTCGGGCATGAGTTGTTGCAGGCGGTGGATGTCGTCTTGGGTGAAGCGGCGCTGGCTGAGCAGCTCTTGGGTGGTCATGAAGGGCATGGGCGCTCAGGGCGTGGCTTGGTCTTTGATGGGGGCTATTGCTGGCCCGCTGGTTGCTCTGCGGTGATGTGG
>DAITLT010000177.1:0-6996 GCA_036835505.1 Pseudomonas sp. | reverse complement strand
CGTTCTTCTCCTTCACCGGCTGGAAAGGCTCGTTCTACGGCGACCTGCACGCCTACGGCAAACAAGGTGTACGTTTCTACAGCGAAACCAAAACCGTCACCAGCCGCTGGTTTGATGACGACAGTGTCGCCGGGCCAAACATGACCATTCAGTTGAAGTGAGAACCCGTTGGCTGCGGCAACCTGTCGCCGTAGACCAAAGAAGGATACCGGCTAGCCATGTTCAGACGTCACAGTCACGCCGGGATCACTCGCTTATGGAGGACTGCAATGCAACGACTGACTGCCACCCTGGCCCTATGGGTCGGGCTTACTGCCTGTGCGCAGGCCGCCGAGCCGATCACCCTCGGCCTCAACTACCCGCGCACTGGCAGCTATAAGGAGGAAGGCGTGGCGCAAATGCGTGGTGCCCTGCTGGCCATTGAAGAGCTCAACGCCAATGGCGGCGTGCTTGGCCGGCCGCTGCGCCTGTCTAGCCTGGACACCGCTTCGCGTCCGGAAAAAGCCGTGCGCAATGTCGACAAACTGGCCGACGAAGGCGCGGTCATGCTGTTTGGCGGCGCCTCCAGCGCCGTGGCGATTGCCGCCGGCAAGCGCGCCAGGGAGCGCGGGCTGTTGTACTTCGGCACCCTCACCTACTCCAACGACACCACCGGCAAAGACGGCCAGCGCTATATGTTCCGCGAGTGCAACAGCGCCTGGATGAGCGCCCGCGCGCTCGGTCAGGAGCTGAGCAAGAGCCTGCCGGGCAAGCGCTACTTCTATGTCACCGCCGACTACACCTGGGGCACTACCAGTGAAAGCTCCCTGCGCGCAACCACCGGCACCCAGGATACCGGCCAGCATCCGGGCCTCAAGGTGCCCTTCCCCGGCGCCCGCCTGAGCGACTATCGCAGCGTCCTCAAACAGGCGGCGGCCAGCCCGGCCGAGGTGCTGGTCCTGGTCCTGTTCGGCGATGACCTGGTCCGCGCCATGGGCATCGTCGACCAACTGGGGCTGAACAAGCGCATGCAGATCGTTGCACCCAACCTGACCCAGAGCATCGTCGAGCAAGCCGGGCCGAGCCTGATGCAAGGCGTGATCGGCACCGAACCCTGGACCTGGCAGGTGCCGGAGCGCGAAGGCTCCGAGCGTGGCAAGGCGTTCGTCAACGCGTTCAGCCAACACTACGGCGTCTACCCCTCCAGCTCGGCAGCCTCGGCCTACAGCATCGTCCAGCAATGGGCGGATGCAGCACGACGCAGCAAGAGCCTGGACAGCGAAGCGCTGATCAAGGCACTGGAAGGACACCGCTACAGTTTGCTCAAGGGCGAGCAGCAATGGCGCGCCTTCGATCACCAGAACGTGCAAAGTGTCTACGTGGTCAAAGTTAAACCACGGGACCAGGTCATGAAGGGCGCCCAGCGCCAGGACTACTTTGACATCATCCAGCAACTGGATGGCCAGCATGCCGCCCCCAGCCTTGCCGAATGGCAAGCGGAGCGCCAGGCCACGGGCCAACCGCCAACCCTGCAATGAGGACCTATGGACTTTGACCTGAGCGAAGAACAACGCCTGCTGGTGGACAGCGCCCGCGCCTTTGCCGCCGCCGAGCTAAGCCCCAACGCCGCCGACTGGGACCGCGATCATCACTTCCCCACGGACGTGATCCGCCGCGCTGCCGAACAGGGCTACCTGGCCCTGTACCTGCCCGAAGCCGACGGCGGCTTGGGCCTGTCGCGGCTGTCGGCCTCGTTGATCTTCGAACAGTTGTCGGCCGGCTGCGTGGCCACCACCGCGTTCCTGACCATCCATAACATGGCCAGCTGGATGCTCGCCTCGTTCGCCGACCAGGCCTTGAAGGACCAGTGGCTGCCGCGCCTGACCAGCGGCGAGCTGCTGGCGTCCTACTGCCTGACCGAGCCGGACGCTGGCTCCGACGCCGCCCACCTGCGCACCCGTGCCCGCCGCGAAGGCGACGAGTATGTGCTGGATGGCAGTAAGTGCTTTATCTCCGGCGCCGGCTCCACCGAGGTGCTGATCGTCATGGCCCGTACCGGGGCAGACGGCGCCAAAGGCATCTCCTGTTTTCTGGTACCGGGCGACGCCGAAGGGGTCAGCTACGGACGCAATGAGCTGAAAATGGGCTGGCGCGCCCAGCCGACCCGCTCGATCACCTTCAGCGGCGTGCGCATTCCCGCCGGCAACCGCATCGGCCCGGAAGGTCAGGGCTTCGTCTACGCCATGAAGGGCCTCGACGGCGGGCGCCTGAACATCGCCAGCTGTTCCTTGGGTGCGGCGCAGGCGGCGCTGGAGCAATCGCTGCGCTATGTCGAGGAACGCAAGCAGTTCGGCAAGCCGCTGGCCGAGTTTCAGGCCCTGCAGTTCAAGCTGGCCGACATGCTCACCGCCCTCACTGCCAGCCGGCAGATGGTCCGCCTGGCCGCCCACAAGCTCGACCACCAGCACCCGGAAGCCAGCCTCTACTGCGCCATGGGCAAGCGCTTTGCCACCGACCAGTGTTTCGAGCTGTGCAACGAGGCCCTGCAACTGCACGGCGGCTACGGTTATCTAAACGACTATCCGCTGGAGCGCTGGGTGCGCGACAGCCGCGTGCACCAGATCCTCGAAGGCACCAACGAAATCATGCGGGTGATCATCGCGCGGCGCCTGCTGGAACAAGGTGGCATGCTTGATCAACTGCTGTAACTGCCTCATCTAACCTGTAGGAACCCACTTGTGAGCCACATGGACGTGGCAAATGCCGGCCTCCGCCGGGAGCGGTGGCGGCCTGGCGATCAATCGCCCAACAGCATCGCCAGCAAGCTGGCTCCTACCCACAGCATTCAAGAGGACTCTCATGAGCAACGCCCTGGAAGCCTACCAAAGCCACCCCTTCGATCTGACCCACAAGCTGACCGTGGAAAAACACGGCCATACGGCGCTGGTCACCATCAACAACCCACCGGCCAACACCTGGGACCGCGACTCGCTGATCGGCCTCAAGCAACTGGTTGAACACCTCAACCGCGACAACGACATCTACGCCCTGGTGATCACCGGTCAGGGGCCGAAGTTCTTCAGCGCCGGCGCCGACCTCAAGCTGTTCGCCGACGGCGACAAGGCCCGCGCCCGCGAACTGGCGCGGCGTTTTGGCGAAGCCTTCGAGGCCCTGCGCGATTTCCGCGGGGTGTCGATTGCCGCGATCAACGGCTACGCCATGGGTGGCGGTCTGGAATGCGCCCTGGCCTGCGACATCCGTATCGCCGAGCGCCAGGTACAGTTGGCCCTGCCGGAAGCCGCAGTGGGCCTGCTGCCCTGCGCCGGCGGCACCCAGCACCTGAGCTGGCTGGTCGGCGAAGGCTGGGCCAAGCGCATGATTCTCTGTGGCGAACGGGTGGATGCAGAAACCGCCCTGCGCATCGGCCTGGTCGAGCAGGTGGTGGACAGTGGTGAGGCCCGTGGCACTGCTCTGCTGCTGGCGGCCAAGGTGGCGCGGCAGAGCCCGGTGGCGGTACGCACCATCAAGCCGCTGATCCAGGGCGCCCGTGAACGCGCGCCGAGCACCTGGCTGGCCGCCGAGCGCGAAGGCTTTGTCGATCTGTTCGACGCCGACGACACCCGCGAAGGGGTCAACGCCTTTCTGGAAAAACGCGAGCCGCAGTGGCGCAACCAATAATTCAGCCCCTCAACCCGCCGGCTGCAGGACGCCACAGCCCTGCACCCGGTCGATGGAACCGCCCATGAACCTGCACTTTGAAGAGCGCCACGCCCAGCACGGTTACCGTATCGGCATCGCCAGCCTGGATGCCGAGAAGAGCCTGAACGCCCTATCCCTGCCCATGATCGAAGCCCTGGCCGGCAAACTGGCGGCCTGGGCCGACGATCCGAGCATCGCCTGCGTGCTGCTGCGCGGCAACGGCGCCAAGGCCTTCTGCGCCGGCGGCGATGTGCTGCAACTGGTGCAGGCCTGCCGGCAACGGCCGGGGCAAATCCCCGAGTTGGCCCGGCGCTTCTTCGCCGACGAATACCGCCTCGACTACCGCATCCATACCTACCCGAAACCGCTGATCTGCTGGGCCCACGGCTATGTCATGGGCGGCGGCATGGGCCTGATGCAAGGCGCATCGATCCGCATCGTCACGCCGTCCAGCCGCCTGGCCATGCCGGAAATCAGCATCGGCCTGTTCCCCGATGTCGGCGGCAGCTGGTTCCTCGCCCGCCTGCCAGGCAAGCTCGGCCTGTTTCTCGGCCTGACCGGCGCCCAGGTCAACGCCCGCGACGCCCTCGACCTCAACCTGGCCGACCGCTGCCTCGGCGACGACCAACAAGCCGCCCTGCTCAGCGGCCTGGAACAACTGAACTGGCAAGAGCAACCGGCCCTGCAACTCAACAGCCTGCTCAAAGCCCTGGAACACGAAGCCCGCGCCCAGCTGCCGGCGGCGCAATGGCTGCCGCGCCGGGCGCAGCTCGACAGTTTGTTGGATGTCGCCGACCTGCCCGCCGCCTGGCGCGCCATCAGCCAGTTGCAAAACGACCAGGACCCACTGCTGGCCCGCGCCGGCCGCACCCTCAGCGAAGGCTGCCCGCTGACCGCACACCTGGTTTGGGAGCAGATCCGCCGCGCCAGACGGCTGTCCCTGGCCGAGGTATTGCGCATGGAATACGCCATGAGCCTGAACTGCTGCCGCCATCCAGAGTTTGCCGAAGGGGTGCGCGCCCGCCTGATCGACAAGGACAACCAACCCCACTGGCACTGGCCCGAAGTCAGCAGCATCTCCGCCGCCGAGATCGCCGCCCACTTCCAGCCTGCCTGGGAGGGTGAGCATCCGCTGGCGGATTTATCCCAGGTAGTCCCGCATGCCTAGCCAGTTCGAACGCGCCCTAGCCTTCCACGCCCTACACCAGCGCCCTGACTGTTTCGTCATCCCCAACCCCTGGGATGCCGGTTCGGCCAAGGCGCTGGCCGCTCTCGGCTTCGAGGCACTGGCCACCACCAGCGCGGGCCTGGCCTTCAGCCTGGGCCGTGCCGATGGCGAAGGTTTAATTAGTCGCGAGGAAACCCTGGCCAACGCCCAAACCATCGTCGGCGCGACACTGTTGCCTGTCGCTGCGGACCTGGAAAATGGTTTCGCTGACAGCCCGCAAGAGTGCGCCAAAACCATCCACCTAGCCGCCCTGGCCGGCCTCGTCGGCGGCTCAATCGAGGATGCCAGCGGTGTGCTGGAACAGCCCATTTACCCGTTTGAGCTGGCCGTGGAACGCATCCAGGCCGCCGCCAGCACCGCTCGCAGTCTGCCCTTCCCCTTCATGCTCTGCGCTCGGGCGGAGAATTTTCTCCATGGGCGACCCGACCTGGCCGACACCATCCGTCGCCTGCAGGCCTATGCCGAAGCCGGCGCAGATGTGCTCTACGCGCCAGGCCTGCGCAGCCGCGAAGAGATCGTTGCGGTAGTACGTGCCGTTGCACCCAAACCCGTCAACGTGGTGATGGGCCTGGATTCGCTCACGCTCACCGTCGCCGAGTTGGCGGAGCTGGGCGTCAAACGCATCAGCCTGGGATCATCCCTAGCCCGTGCCGCCTTCGGCGCATTCCTGCGCGCGGCGGAGGAAGTACAGCTGCACGGCAGCTTCGATTTCGCCAAACAGGCGGCACCTTTCACTCGCATCAACCAACTGCTCGGCACAGCACACTGAGCTAGATCCACGCACATCTATCTGGCAGGAGCATAACAATGACCACAATCGCTTTTATCGGCCTTGGCCATATGGGCCTGCCCATGGCCCGTAACCTGCTCAACGCTGGCCACAGCCTCAGCGTGTTTGATCTGGTGGCCAGCGCCGTGGATGAGCTGGCCGCGCAGGGCGCCCGCGCCGCCGGCAGCGCGGCGGATGCAGTCAACGCCGCCGAGGTGGTGATTAGCATGTTGCCGGCCAGTCGTCATGTGGAGGGGTTGTACCTGGGTGACGCCGGCCTGCTTAGCGTGATCGCGCCCGGCAGCCTGGTGCTGGAATGCTCGACCATCGCCCCGGAGGCGGCGCGCAAGGTGCATCAAGCAGCCGCCGCGCGCGGCATTGCCCTGCTCGATGCGCCCGTATCCGGCGGCACTGCGGGCGCGGCGGCCGGCACCCTGACTTTTATGGTCGGTGGCGCTGCCGCCACCCTCGAGCGCGCCCGGCCGATCCTCGCCGGCATGGGCAAGAGCATCCTCCACGCCGGCCCCGCAGGCGCCGGGCAAGTGGCCAAGGTGTGCAACAACCAACTGCTGGCGGTACACATGATCGGCACCGCCGAAGCCATGGCCCTGGGCGTGGCCAACGGCCTGGAGCCGGCGACCCTGGCCGAGATCATGCGCCAGAGCTCGGGCGGCAACTGGTCGCTGGAGAAGTACAACCCCTGGCCTGGCGTGATGCCCAACGCGCCGGCCTCGCACGGCTACTCGGGCGGTTTTATGGCTGAGCTGATGGCCAAGGACCTGGGCCTGGCCCAGGAGGCCGCCCAGGCCACCGCCAGCAGCACGCCGATGGGCGCCCTGGCCTTGCAGCTGTATCGCCTGCTGCTGAAACAGGGCCAGGGCAAGCTGGACTTCTCGGCGGTGCAGAAGCTGTTTGTCGAATAAGGCCTGGCAGCGTGGGTGGGAACACCGCCGGACGGTGGGTTACGCCGCGACGCGGCTAACCCACCCTACGAAGCTGGAGCGTAGGTTGGGTTGAGGGGGGGCAGCCCGAAGCCCAACACTAATTGAGGGCGACGCGCAGGGCTTCGCTGCACTCAACCGCGGCCGACCTTAGCCAGCCGCAATCAACGTTCGCGTAGTGCTTCGAAACGGGCACGGACGATGGGTTTGAGTTACGTAGCCCGGATGCAATCCGGGAATAACACGAGCCAGAGCAGCCCCCGGATTACATCCGGGCTACCGGGCTCAACGCTCGCGCAGTGCCTCGGCGCGGGCGCGGATGATGGGTTTGAGCAGGTAGCTGAGGATGCTCTTTTTGCCGGTGATGATGTCCACCGAGG
>DAITLT010000176.1:0-7019 GCA_036835505.1 Pseudomonas sp. | reverse complement strand
CCGATCGGGCCGTTGAACGGGATGCCGGAGATGGCCAGGGCCGCCGAGGTACCGATCATCGCAGCGATGTCCGGATCGGTCTTCTTGCTGGTGGAAACCACGGTGCAGATCACCTGCACTTCGTTCTGGAAGCCTTCCGGGAACAGCGGACGGATCGGACGGTCGATCAGGCGCGAGGTCAGGGTTTCTTTTTCGCTCGGGCGCGCTTCACGCTTGAAGAAACCGCCAGGGATCTTGCCGGCGGCGTAGGTCTTTTCCTGGTAGTGAACGGACAGCGGGAAAAAGCCTTTGCTTGGGTCGGCGGTCTTGGCGCCGGTCACGGCGACCAGCACGCTGACGTCGTCATCGACGGTGACCAGCACAGCGCCGGAGGCTTGACGGGCGATACGGCCAGTCTCGAGGGTTACGGTCGACTGACCGAATTGGAATTTCTTGATAACCGGGTTCACGGTGTTGTTACCTTCTTTTTTGCCTTGGGGAAATCGGTGTGCTGCACGCTAGCGGGTACACAGCTAAGTGCGCAACGGAGGTAGTGCACGATTTGTGGATAACTGCGGGAATCGGACCCGAGCGCTACCCAGATAAAACTTGAGGCTGGTGATCGCTTGGCTAGCCCCCTGTAGCGTCAAGCAACAGGGCACCAAACAAGCGACCAACAACCTCAACAACGTCGGATTAGCGACGCAGACCCAAGCGAGCAATCAGGGCGGTGTAACGAGCAACGTCTTTGCCCTTCAGGTAATCCAGCAACTTACGACGCTGGTTAACCATACGGATCAGACCACGACGCGAGTGGTGATCTTTACCGTTGATTTTGAAGTGACCTTGCAGTTTGTTGATGTTGGCGGTCAGCAGTGCAACTTGCACTTCCGGCGAACCAGTGTCACCAACAGCTTGCTGGTATTCGGCGACGATTTGGGCTTTATCTTCAACGCTAAGTGCCATGATGGGCTCCTTTAGGTAACAGGCCAGGGACAACTCCCCGTATTTAAAAATGAGATGTGACCGCGCCTATTAACAGCCACCCTCGATACCAAACCACCATTCGCCAAAGCGAACAGCGGCTGGTTACGGTCATTCTGACCGAATCAGTCGACGCGGCGCTATACGCCCGTCTTCGCTCACTTCACCGATACCGATGAAGCGACCGTTGTGATCTTGCACCCGAACCATACCGAACTGCGGTGCGTCCGGCGCACGCACCGGTTGCCCGTGCAGCCAGTAGAACGCGCTGTGCTCGGTAAAGTGGACCAGCGGCCAATGCTCCAGGCCGCTGTCCGAGGGCAGCAGAAACTGATCCACCGCCTCGTTGCCGCCATCGGCGTGGACTTGCTCAAGCTGCTCCAGGGTCACCGTCTGCGCCAGGCTAAACGGCCCGGCCTGAGTGCGGCGCAGCTCCGCCACGTGGGCGCCACAGCCCAACACATGGCCCAGGTCTTCAACCAGGGTGCGAATATAGGTGCCCTTACTGCAGGCCACATCGAGACGCGCCTGGGTGCCGTCCAGCGCCAGTAATTCCAGGCGGCTGATAGTAACAGAACGCGGCTCGCGCTCCACCACCTCACCGGCCCGCGCCAGCTTGTACAGCGGCTGGCCATCGCGTTTGAGGGCCGAGTACATCGGCGGTATCTGGCTGATCGGGCCGCGAAACGCCGGCAGGGCCGCTTCAATTTCGGCACGACCAACGGTTACCTCGCGCTCTTCCAGCACGTCGCCTTCGGCGTCCGCGGTGGTGGTGGTGACGCCCAGCTGCATCAGGGTTTCATAACCCTTGTCGGCATCCAGCAAATACTGGGAAAACTTGGTCGCCTCACCAAAGCACAGCGGCAATACGCCGGTGGCCAGCGGATCGAGACTGCCGGTATGCCCGGCCTTCTCGGCATTCAGCAGCCAACGCACCTTCTGCAAGGCGGCGTTGGAGCTGAAGCCTTTGGGCTTGTCGAGCAGGATGATGCCGCTGACGTTACGACGAATACGCTTAACCTGAGCCACGCGCTTATTCCTCCGCCTTGCTCTCAGCCGCAGCCGGCGCGTGCTGATTGTCTTCAGCCACGGCGCGCTCGATCAACGCCGACAGATGCGCACCGCGCATGACGCTGGCGTCATAGTGGAAGTGCAATTGCGGCACATTGCGCAGTTGCATGGCGCGCCCCAGCTGCATGCGCAGGAAACCCGCGGCGTCGTTCAACACCTTGAGGTTCTGGGCGATGTCTTCGGCGCTGTCTTCACCCATGACGGTGATAAAGATCTTCGCGTGGCCGACGTCCCGGCTGACTTCCACGGCGGTGACCGTTACCAGGCCGACGCGCGGATCTTTGATTTCACGACGGATCAGCTGAGCCAGCTCACGCTGCATCTGATCGCCAATGCGTTGGGTACGGCTGTAGTCTTTTGCCATCTGTTGTTACCTGTCACCGACCAACGGGCAAAACCCGCCAGTCTGAAAGCGGCAAACGCCCGGCCAGACAAAAGCCGGACCGGGCGTTGCGTTGTACAGCGCGCGGCTTAGAGGCTGCGAGCCACTTGGACTTTCTCGAACACTTCGATCTTGTCGCCAACCTTGACGTCGTTGTAGCTCTTCACGCCGATACCGCACTCCATGCCGTTACGCACTTCGGAGGCATCGTCTTTGAAGCGGCGCAGGGATTCCAGCTCGCCTTCGAAGATCACCACGTCGTCGCGCAACACGCGGATCGGACGGTTACGGTGCACAGTTCCTTCGACCACCATGCAACCGGCGATCGCGCCAAACTTCGGCGAACGGAACACGTCACGTACTTCGGCGATGCCCAGGATATTCTCCCGCACGTCGCTGCCGAGCATGCCGGTCAGGGCCTTCTTGACGTCTTCGATGATGTCGTAGATCACGTTGTAGTAACGCATATCCAGACCTTCCTGCTCGACGATCTTGCGCGCGCCGGCATCGGCACGCACGTTGAAGCCGAACAGCACCGCGTTGGAGGCCAGCGCCAGGTTGGCATCGGATTCGGTGATACCACCGACGCCGCCACCGACCACACGCACTTGCACTTCGTCGTTACCCAGACCACCGAGCGAGCCCTGCAAGGCTTCCAGCGAACCACGGACGTCGGCTTTGAGGACGATATTGAGCGTTTTCTTCTCCTCCTGGCCCATGTTCTCGAAGATGTTCTCGAGCTTGCCGGCGTGAGCACGGGCCAGCTTGACTTCGCGGAACTTGCCTTGACGGAACATGGCCACTTCACGGGCCTTCTTCTCGTCAGTCAGCACGCTCATCTCGTCGCCCGCTTCCGGGGTGCCATCCAGGCCGAGGATCTCAACCGGAATCGACGGACCCGCTTCCTTGATGGCCTTGCCGTTTTCATCGAGCATGGCGCGGATACGGCCGTAGTTCGAGCCGACCAGAATCATGTCGCCCTGGCGCAACGTACCGTCCTGAACCAGAACGGTGGCAACCGGACCACGACCCTTGTCGAGACGCGATTCCACCACCACGCCACGCCCAGGAGCGGACGGAGTGGCCTTCAGTTCGAGCACTTCGGCTTGCAACAGGACCGCTTCCAGCAATTCGTCGACGCCGGTACCGACTTTCGCCGAGACCGAAACGAACGGCGTATCACCGCCCCACTCTTCGGACGTAACGCCGTGAACGGACAACTCGCTCCTGATGCGATCGAGATCGGCACCCGGCTTGTCGATCTTGTTCACTGCAACGACCAACGGAACCCCGGCGGCCTTGGCATGCTGAACAGCTTCAACGGTTTGCGGCATCACGCCGTCGTCCGCCGCCACCACCAGAATCACGATATCGGTCGCCTGGGCGCCACGGGCACGCATGGCGGTAAACGCAGCGTGACCCGGGGTGTCGAGGAAGGTGACCATGCCACGATCGGTTTCGACGTGGTAAGCACCGATGTGCTGAGTGATGCCACCGGCTTCGCCAGCAGCCACTTTGGCGCGACGGATATAGTCGAGCAGCGACGTCTTACCGTGGTCAACGTGACCCATTACAGTCACAACCGGCGCACGGGAGAAGGTTTCACCTTCAAACTTCAGCGACTCGGCCAACTGATCTTCCAGGGCGTTGTCGCTGACCAGCTTGACCTTGTGGCCCAGCTCTTCGGCGATCAACTGGGCAGTTTCCTGATCCAGTACCTGGTTGATGGTCACCGGAGTGCCCATCTTGAACATGAACTTGATGACTTCGGCAGCCTTGACCGACATCTGCTGAGCCAGATCGCCCACGGTGATGGTCTCGCCGATCGAAACGTCACGCACCACCGGCCCGGTTGGGCTCTGGAAGCCATGCTGGTTACGCTTCTTCAGCTTGCTCTTGCCACGCCCACCACGACGGAAGCTGTCGCTTTCTTCGTCGGTGGTGCGCGGCGCGACGCGCGGCGCCGGCACTTTTTCTTTGGCCTGCACGGACGGACGGTGAGCGGTGTTCTTGCGATCACGGCGCTCGGCGTCTTCATTGCGCGCCTTATCTGGACGCCGCAGTTCGTCTTTCTTGCGCTCCTCAACGGGCGCAGCAGCGGCAACCGATACCGGCGCACTAGGTGCCACCGGCGCGCTGGCAACAACCTCCGGCACAGGGGCTTCGGCAGCCGCAGCGGCCTGACTGGCCGCCTGGGCGGCTACGCTGGCTTCGCGCCGAGCATCGTTCTCGGCCTGGCGCTTGGCGGTTTCAGCCGCCAGCTTTTCATCCTGCTCGCGCTTTTTCTCGGCGGCAATTTCTTCAGCGCTGCGCTCAACAAAGACTTTCTTCTTGCGCACTTCAACACTGATGCTCTTGCTGCCAGCAACACGCAGGGTGCTGGTGGTCTTGCGCTGCAAGGTAATCTTGCGCGGCTGTTCAGCTTTGTTCGCGCCGTGGCTGCTTTTGAGGTGGGCCAGCAAGGCCTGTTTCTCATTGTCAGTCACAACTTGCTCGGCGCTCGTGTGCGGCAAACCTGCCTCACACATCTGCTGCAGCAGGCGCTCCACTGGTGTGTCGACCACTTGGGCCAGTTCTTTCACCGTGACTTGCGTCATGCATCTCTCTCCTAGGCCGCGACTACTACTCGAACCAATGGGCTCGGGCGGCCATGATCAGCTTGCCGGCACGCTCTGCGTCGATGCCGTCGATGTCGAGCAGGTCGTCAATCGACTGCTCGGCCAGGTCTTCGCGGGTAACCACACCGCGTACTGCCAGTTCCTGCGCCAAGCCTTTGTCCATACCCTCGAGAGAGAGCAGGTCTTCGGCCGGGTGGGCGTCTGCCAGTTTTTCTTCTGTGGCGATGGCCTTGGTCAACAGACGATCTTTTGCCCGTGCCCGTAGCTCGCTGACGATTTCTTCATCGAAACCATCGATGCTGAGCATCTCTTCCATCGGCACATAAGCGATTTCTTCCAGGCTGGTGAAGCCTTCTTCGACCAGCACCTGGGCCAGCTCTTCGTCGACTTCCAGCTCGTCGATGAAGTGCTGCAGGATGTCGCCGGTTTCCGCTTGCTGCTTCGCCTGGATGTCCGCTTCGGTCATCACGTTCAGCGTCCAACCAGTCAGTTGACTGGCCAAACGAACGTTCTGACCACCACGGCCAATAGCCTGCGCCAGGTTGTCTTCGCCGACGGCGATGTCCATGGCATGGGCATCCTCATCGACAATGATTGCGGCAACTTCCGCTGGCGACATGGCGTTGATCACAAACTGCGCGGGATTGTCATCCCACAGCACGATATCCACACGTTCGCCGGCCAACTCGCCGGAGACTGCTTGCACGCGCGACCCACGCATGCCGATACAGGCACCTTGCGGGTCGATACGCTTGTCTTTGGAGCGCACGGCCAATTTGGCGCGCGAACCGGGATCGCGGGCAGCGGCCATGACTTCGATCAGCTCTTCGGCGATCTCCGGCACCTCGATGCGGAACAATTCGATCAGCATTTCCGGTGCAGTACGCGAGAGGATCAGCTGCGGGCCACGGTTCTCGGTACGGATTTCCTTGAGCAGGGCACGCACCCGGGCACCGACGCGGAAAGTTTCCCGCGAGATGATGTCCTCGCGCGCCAGCAACGCCTCGGCATTGTTACCCAGATCGATGATCACATTATCGCGAGTCACCTTCTTCACAGTGCCGGAGATGATTTCGCCCAAACGCTCACGGTAGGCTTCAACCACCTGAGCACGCTCGGCTTCACGAACCTTCTGCACGATGACTTGCTTGGCAGTTTGCGCAGCAATGCGACCGAACTCGATGGAGTCGATCTTTTCCTCGAGCACATCACCAACTTTCGCATTGGCTTCAATCGCCCGCGGCATATCAACGGTAACTTGATGGGCCGGGTCATCGAAATCGGCTTCTTCAACCACTGTCCAGCAACGGAAAGTTTCGTAGTTGCCAGTCTGGCGATTGATCGCCACACGCAACTCGACTTCGTCTTCAAAACGCTTTTTGGTGGCAGTGGCCAAAGCCAACTCCAGCGCCTCGAATATAACGCTAGCCGGTACGCCCTTTTCGTTGGACACCGACTCAACAACCAGCAGTACTTCTTTGCTCATCGTACGCCTCGCCTTTCGCAATCCATTGGATTCACGCTAACTGCACAATTCGCGCAACCTGCGCAATCCGCGTTATCTGCGCAATCCGCGGGATTCGCGCCTCACTCAAATCTGGGAATAATGTTGGCTTTGTCGATCATGTCGATCGGCAAGAGGAACTCATGGTCATCCACCAGCACCACCACGTCCTGCTCCTCGACACCGCGCAGGAGCCCCTGAAAGTTGCGGCGCCCTTCAAAGGGTGAGCGCAACTTGATTTTCACCTGCTCACCGGCATGCAGCGCAAATTGCTCAAGGCTGAACAATGGCCGGTCCATGCCCGGCGAGGAAACCTCAAGGGTGTATTCGGCGCTGATCGGGTCCTCAACATCGAGAATGCCACTGATCTGACGACTGACGACCTCGCAATCCTCCACCAGAATGCCATTGGCATGATCGATATAGACCCGCAGCAGCGAATGCCGCCCCTGGGACAGAAATTCGATACCCCAACACTGGT